>JBGTJT010000468.1:0-7386 GCA_041744995.1 Pirellulales bacterium
ATTACCCGTTGCGGTTCGGTGTAGGTGTCGATGTAGATCACGCCGACCACGCCGTAGCGGCCTTGCATCGGCACGGCGATCGCTTCGCGGATACCCATCTGCACGACGCTGGCCGCCGCGTTGAAGCGGTCGTCGGCACGGGCATCGCTGGTGAGTACGCCCTCGGTGTGTTGCATGACGTAATCGAGAATCGTCTTGCTGATCTGGATCTTCTCGGTGGCATTGACCGCCTTGCGATTGCGCCGCGCCCTGGGTGTCAATTCGCCCGACTGTTGATCGACGAGCATCACGCAGCCGCGGTCGGCTTCGACCCATTCGAAGATCAGTTGCATGATGCGATTGAGCAACTCGTCGATGTCGAGCGTGTGACTGACCGCAAGCGCCGTGCGGTACATCACCTGCAGGTTGCTCCGCGCCCGGGCCAGCCAGGGGCTTTGGTTGCCGCTGGGGGCGTCGAAAATCTGGCTGCCTTGTTCGGGCGTGAGCGAGTGCAGGATCCGCGAGTCGTCTTCGATTCCTTGCGTGACGATGTCGATCGCTCCGGCCCGATCGAGGCTCGAGGCGTCGCTGGCGGCGGTGAACAGCAGCAGCGTGCGGCCAAACTGCACCTGGTCGCCGCTGCGCAGTTCGATCTGCGAAACCCGCTTGCCGTTGACGTAGGTGCCGTTGGAGCTGTTCAAGTCCTCCAACACCCAGATGTTTTCATGCAGCGAAAGTTCGCCATGCTGTCGCGAGACCTCGGTATCGTAGAGTTGCACCGTGTTGCCGGACTCCCGCCCCACGGAGATCGTGCCTTGGGTGAACTCGAATCTTCGGCCCTGATCTCGGCCTTGAATAACGAAGAGCGATGGCACGAACGGCCTCCCTCGCGGAGAAGTATTCCAATCCATCAATTTTAAGGCGAATCGGCCGGGAATCAAAGCCCTGCGGGGTATTCCCGCTGCCCCGCCGCGAAACAGTCCGGCCCACCATGCCGGTTTTGCCAAATAGGGAAACCTCGCCTATCATGGAGGAACACGGCCCGGCTTGGCCGTACCGCAACGCAACCCCACCTCCGAACCCTCGCCCCGCGGCTCGCGTAGACGTCGGCAGAGACAGCCCGCCTTACAACCATTCCAACAGGAAGTTCCATGAAACAATTCGACCGTTCGCTGATGGGTCTTGGCAATTCGTTGAGATTGGCCTTGGTGTTGGCCTTTCTTTGGCCTGGCCTAGCGCCAACGGCCGTCGCCGTCGAAACGACCGTAGCGACCTCCAGTCTGGAGGCGATTGAACAACGGCTGGCCGATTCGGTGCGGTATCTGTCCAGCGATGAACTGGAAGGTCGCGGCATCGGCACCGCCGGTCTGGACGAGGCGGCCGAATACATCGCGCGACAGTTCAAGGCGTTGGGGCTGAAGACCGACCTGTATGACGGCACTCCGTTCCAGTCGTTCGAGGTTACCACCAGCGCGAAGCTCGGCCCGAAGAAGCAGAATCACTTGCGACTTGTCCATGACGAGGAGACGATCGACCTGAAACTCGGCGCAGACTTTCGACCGCTGGCGGCCGGCGGTTCCGGCGCGTTCGACTTGCCGCTGGTGTTCGCCGGTTACGGCATCACGGCCAAGGATCTGGAATACGACGATTACGCCGGCATCGACGTCAAGGGCAAGGCGGTCGTGATCCTCCGGCACGAACCGCAGCAGAACAACCCGCACAGCGTGTTCGACGGCACGAAGCCTTCGCAGCACGCGCTGTTTCGCCGCAAGATATCGAACGCCTTCGAGCACGGCGCCGCGGCGATTATTTTCGTCACCACCGAGACCGATCTGCAATCGCAACGTGAGCAGGTCGAAAAGCGTTGGCAGGTGGAGGTGGACGATCTGGCGAAAGCCCATGCCGAGTTCCAGGATATGCAAGATCCCACGCCGGACCAAATCGCGGCCTATCGCGTCGAGATCAACCGTCGAGCCAGGCAGATCGACAAGTTTGCCCAACAGCTCGATCAGCTTTCGGATCCGGTGCTCGAATTCGAACGAGCCGGACAGTCCGACGGCCGCACGATCCCGATTGTCCACGCCCGCCGCGGCGTGGTCGACAAACTGGTGCAGTCGGCGTTGGGTAAATCACTGGCCGAATTAGAACGGCAAATCGATCAAGGCCCGCAGCCGGCCAGCGCCGCACTGACAGGCTGGACCGCTCAAGGCGAAACCGCCATCGAGCGCGAGCGGGCGGAGATCAAAAACGTCGTGGCGGTACTGGAAGGAGAGGGACCGAAGTCGGACGAAGTCATCGTGGTGGCCGCCCATTACGACCATCTCGGCTACGGTGGCGAGGCGTCGCGATCGCCCGGCTCCACCGAGATTCACAACGGGGCGGACGACAATAGCAGCGGCACGGCCGCGCTGATCGAGATCGCCCGCAACCTTACGGCGCTCGACAAGAAGTTGCCGCGGACGGTGATCTTCATCGCCTTCACCGGCGAGGAACGGGGCCTGCTGGGCAGCGACTACTATGTCTCCAATCCGCTGTTCCCCCTGGAGCAGACGGTGGCGATGCTCAACATGGACATGGTCGGCCGGCTGGAGGATAACAAGTTGATCATCAACGGTACCGGTACGGCCGAGGAGTTCGACGCGCTCATCAAGCGGCTCAACGCCCAGCATGCATTCAAGCTGACCAAGGGCGAGGACGGCTTCGGACCGAGCGATCACGCGTCATTCTACGCCCGCAAGATTCCGGTGCTGCATTTCTTCACCGGCGCGCATGAAGACTATCACCGTCCCAGCGACGTGTTCGAGAAGATCAACGTCCCCGGCATTCGTCGCATTGCGGCGATGGTGGCCGACTTCACCACGGAGATCGCCTCGGCCGAGACCGCGCCGACCTACCAGGAGATCCAGCGAACCGCGGTGGCCGGCCGCGGCGGATCGCGGCCTTACTTTGGCAGTATTCCGAATTTTTCGCAGGAGGGGGAAGGATACGGCATCAGCGGCGTGGCCGGCGACAGCCCCGCCGGACGCGGCGGGCTGAAGGGGGGCGACGTGATTATCCAGTTTGGCGAAAGCCGTATCGGCAACCTCGAAGACTTCGATAGCGCGCTGCGAAAGTTCGAAGCGGGCGACAAGGTGCCGGTGGTTGTCCGCCGCGACGGCGAGCAAGTGAAACTGGAAGTTACGCTCGATCCGCCGCGGTAATCCTGGGATGACTCAACAATAACTTCCGCATTTGCTTCGCATTGTTGCAAGTCAACTCCACGGCTTGTTTGAACAGAAGACAACAGAGAAAACGGAGAACCGGGGTCTCTGTTGTCTCCGTTTCCTTCTGTTCAAAACGAAATTTGAGTAGACTTGCTGTCAGGCGAAGCAAATGCCCAAGTAGCTTTTAAGCAATTCCTTAGCTTGCGGCGGATGCTCCACTGCGTAGCGCCTCTAGCACACACTGGATGTCCGCGGGCAACGGCGATTCTAGTTCCAGTGGTTCTCCGGTGGTGGGATGCTTGAGCTTCAGTCGTACTGCGTGCAAGGCTTGCCGGTCGAGCAGCAGTTCGTCGTCGTCGGTTCCTAGCAGTTCGCCGCGCGTGATCCGCGACCGGCCGCCGTACATCTTGTCGCAAAGGACCGCCGCGCCGATGTGGGCCAGGTGGACGCGGATTTGATGCGTGCGTCCTGTCCGCGGACGCAGGTGGACCGCCGTGAAGCCGGCAAAGCGCTCCGCCACTTCATAGAACGTGCTGGCGTCGCGAGCGTCGCGATGTTCGCGGCGGATGGCCATCTTCTCGCGCTGATACGGATGCGGACCAATCGGTTCCTCGATCACGTCTCGATCGCGATCGAGACGTCCTGAGACAATCGCGAAGTATTGCTTCTCCACGCTGCGGGCCTCGAACTGGGCGGCCAGCTTCAAGTGCGCCGCGTCGTTCTTGGCCACGAGAATCACGCCGCTGGTGTCGCGATCAAGCCGATGCACAATGCCCGGTCGCGTCGCGCCGCCGACTGCGCTGAGCTGATTGAAATGGAACTGCAGCGCGCCGGTGAGCGTGCCGGCCCACTGCCCCTGGGCCGGATGCACGACCATGTTCGGCGGCTTGTCGACCACCGCCAGATCGTCGTCTTCGTAGAGAATGGTAAGGGGAATCTCTTCCGCCATGGGCGCCTCGCGGGGCGGCTCGCCGGGGACGAACGATACCACTTCGCCGGCGCGCAACTTGTGCGAAGCCTTCGCCCGTTCGCCGCCGACCTTGGCGCCGGTGGCGTTGATCACCCGTCGCAACTGGGAGCGGCTGAACTGCGGCAGTTTGCCGGCGAGGAATAGATCCAGCCGCGCGCCGGCCTCCGCTTCGTCGACGACGAAGTTGAGCGAGCCGTCGAGTTGTGGTTCGGAGTTCATGATCGTCGCGCAAACAAAAGGCCGGGTTCCGAGGAACCCAGCCTAATGCTTATTGGCAATGGGAGGAAGCAGCGTCTACAGCTTGCCTTCTTCCTTCAACTTCTTGGTGGCTGCTTCCAGGTCTTCGGCGTCGGGTTTGCCGTCGCCGGGGAGTTCGCCCTTACTCATCAGTTCGCCAAAAGTGGGCGAATTGGGATCGTCCGGATTGACCTTCATTTCGGCGACTTTCTTCATCGCTGCTTGGATCTCGGCCTTGGCCGCGTCCGGCTCTTCCCGCCGGCGTTCGACGCCAAAGTTGTCTTTGTCCAAGAACTGCGACAACGCCCGGCCATAGCTGTTGCGGACCAACTTGCCGTAGGCGGTGTCGTAGCCGAGTTCCTTCATGTTCGCGTGGCAGGTCCAGCACTTGCCCTTGGCGTTGTCGTTGTAGAGTTCGGCCAGCTTCTGCTGTTCGGGCGTGCCGCCCTCTTCCACGATGTAAAGTTCCTCGAATTCAGCGCGAAACGGGGCAATCGCCACGGCCGGCTGGACGCCCAAACAAGCGACTCCGGCGACCGCGCCGCCGAAGAGTAAAATTAGGTTGCGCTTCTTCATACTGGTTGTCTCTCCTGATTCGTGATTCTTCGGTATGCCCATAACGGCAGGTAGGATACGGCTGCCGTGGCGCGTATCGGTGGGGCAGGTGGGAAGGCCGTTACCCCATTTAGTAAAGCCTGCTAAACGGCGGCTGTCAAGAAACTCCTGGGATTAGGGGGTATTATAAGCCGGATATTTTACCAGCGCGGCACTTTGGCCCGCTCGATAAGTTGTGCGATTCCGGGCGCTTGGGTACATTCACATCCGATGCAGCACTGTCTGCGGCGAAATCTGCCGCCCGACGTCGGGCGTACTTAGTTAGTTACGCGGTCACCTCCAAAAAGTTGCCGCAAAAAATTCCTTAACTCCATACTCAGCGAGTGCAAGCATGGAACCCAAGCGACGCGAGCTGACATTGCTGGCAATCTTGCTAGGCGCCGGTTTGGCCGTGGTGATGGGTGCCGCGAACGTCTATCTCGGGCTGAAAGCGGGCATGACTGTCTCGGCCTCGATCCCTGCCGCCGTGGTTGCCATGGGCATCCTGGCCGCGCTCCGCCGCCGCAACGTGTTGGAAGCCAACATGGTGCAGACGGGCGCCTCGGCTGGCGAGTCGCTGGCCGCCGGCGTCATCTTCACGCTGCCGGCGTTGGTGATGATTGGTTACTGGGAGCAATTCGACTTCTGGACCACCGCCGCGGTCTCGCTGGCCGGAGGTCTGCTCGGCATTCTGTTCATGATTCCGATGCGCAAAGTGTTCATTGCCAATAGTCCCGAGTTGCCCTACCCGGAGGGAGTCGCCTGCGCCGAAGTGCTGCGGGCCGGCACCCACTCGCAACACGACGAGGACGAAGTGGAAGCCTCCACCGGTGGGCTGGCGTTGATCGTCGGCGCGCTGCTGGTGGGTGGATTTTTCAAGATCGCCACGAAGTCGCTCGGCCTGATCAAGGAGAACGTCGCCTGGGCGACGGAGCGGGCCGGACATGTCTACGTGGTCGGCATGTCGATCTCGCCCGCCTTGATCGCCGTCGGCTTGATCGTGGGACTGCCGATCGCCAGCCAGGTCTTCGCCGGCGGAGTGATCGGGTACTTCATCGTCTTGCCGCTGATTCCGATCTCGACGTTGCCGGAACTGCCCGATCGAGCGATCGGCATGGCCGACGAAATCGCCATTGCGGATATGTTGTGGTCGACGCAAGTTCGCTACATCGGCGTCGGGGCGATGCTGGTGGGGGGCTTTGCCTCGATCTGGCGCGTCCGCGGCGGATTGTCGATCGCCGTTGGCGAAAGTTGGCGGCAGATACGCCGGCCGGTCGCGCAGCAAGACGAAGTCGCCGAGACGGACCGAGATATTTCCGGCAAGGTGATCCTCGCGGCATCCGTCGTGTGTGTCGCCTTGACCTTCGGCATCTACGTTTATATGACCCACGGCGCGTGGGCGATCTCGGCGGTTACGACCGTAATGATGATCCTGATGGCCTTCTTCTTCACCGCGGTCGCCAGTTACATCGTGGGGCTGGTCGGCAATTCGAGCAGTCCGGTCTCGGGTATGACCATCACCGCCTTGCTTGGAACGGCCTTACTGATCGCCATGCTCGGCTTCGAAGGCATGTCGGCGATGGTCGCCACGCTGGGCGTGGCCAGCGTGGTCTGTTGCGCGGCCTGTACCTCTGGCGACGTCTGCAACGACTTGAAGACCGGCTACCTGGTCGGCGCCTCGCCGCGCAGTCAACAGATCATGCAAATGATCGGCGTTGGGGTCGCTTGTTTGGTGATGGCGCCAGTGCTAAACGCGCTGCACATCGGCAGCCTCAACGCGGCCGAACACGATTACCAGCGGCGGCTGGCGACCTATGAACGGGAACTGGCCGCCGGCAAGGAGGTCGCCCCGCCGATCGCGATCAAGGGGGGAATCGGCGGCGACGAGATGTCCGCGCCGCAGGCCACCTTGATGAAGAGTCTCGTGCAAGGAGTGTTCGGCAAGGGGGCGTTGCCGTGGGGTATGATCGCGCTTGGCGTCGTGGTTGGGGGAGTGATTCTGGCGGCGGATGGTTTTCTGCGATTCTTGGGACTCCCCGTACCGCTTTATCTGATGCCGATCGCCGTCGGTATCTATCTGCCGCTACGGCTGAGCGTGTCGATCTTCGTCGGCGGCCTGCTGCATTTCGTCATCATGAAAATGGCGGCCACGCCCGATCGCCGCAGACACGCGGCGAAGCGGGCCGTGCTGATCGCCTCGGGCTTGATTGCAGGCGAGTCGTTGTTGGGAGTGGCGGGCGGGATACTGGCGTACTACGGCGTCCACGGACTGAATCTGACGGAAGATGCGCCCGCGGCGGCGATGCAATTGGTCGCGCTGGCGGCCTCGCAATGGACCGCGCTGATAGCGATCGGGCTGCTGTGCGGCGGCGTCGCTTATTGGGCGGTTCGCCCCGCGCGGGT
>JBGTJT010000469.1:0-6420 GCA_041744995.1 Pirellulales bacterium
GCCGAGCAGGTCGCGCTGCCCTCGGCGCGGTACCGAATCGAATACGGCGGGCAGTTCGAACACTTGCAGCGCGCCCAAGCCCGGCTGATGATCGTGGTTCCGATGGCGCTGGGGCTGATCTTCGTTCTGCTTTACATGACGTACCACAACGTCGTTGACGCCCTGCGCGTGTTCACCGGCATCCCCTTCGCTTGGGTCGGCGGAGTCTTTGCCTTGTGGCTGCGGGACATGCCGTTTTCCGTCCCCGCCGCGATTGGTTTTATCGCCATGTCGGGGCTGGCGGTGCTCGACGACATGATTCTCGTGACCTACATCCGCCAACTTCGCGCCAAGGGATTATCGCTCGATGACGCCGTAACGAAGGCAGCGGTGACGCGCCTCCGACCGGTGCTGATGACCTCGCTGGTTGCCGGCCTCGGCTTCCTGCCGATGGCCCTCAACACCGGTGTGGGGGCGGAAGTCCAACGGCCGCTGGCGACAGTCGTCATCGGAGGCGTGATCGCAGGCACGTTCATGACGTTGCTGGTGCTGCGCGTCCTGTACATGGTCTTTGCCGCCGCGTTTGAGCGGGGTGGCAGAAACGAAAGAGATGAAACTGATGTGGTTTCATCAATCCAAGAACCCTTTTGACTGGAGAAGTGACGAATGAAAACGACAATCCTGACCGCATTTGTGCTGGTGCTCGCGACGGCCTTCATCGCCGGTTGCGGCGAATCGAGAACGGCGCCGAATACCGAGGCGAATACGGACGCAACAGACCATACGTCCGCCACGGCAGCGTCTGAAGAGAGCGTGACGTCAGGCGATCACTCCGGCTGGTGGTGCGTCGAGCATGGCATTCCCGAAGATGTCTGTTCGATGTGCAACAGCAAGGTCGCAGCGGAGTTCCAGCGGAAAGGCGACTGGTGCGACGAGCACAACCGGGCGAGGTCCCAGTGCTTCCACTGCGATCCTGCACTGGAGCAGCGCTTTGCCGCACAATACGAGGCCAAGTATGGAAAGCAACCCCCTAAGCCGATTGAGTAGGGAACATTCCGACACGGGACGGTAAAAGAGGTCGCTTACACACGTGCACCAGTCGGTCATCATCGGAGCCGCATTATGAAGCAGCGGGATTTTCATATTCAGGGACTCGATTGCGCCGAAGAAGTGATGGCACTGAAGCGGGTGGTCGGGCCGCGCGTCGGGGGCGAGGACAACCTCGCCTTCGACATCCTCCAGGGCAAAATGACCGTCCTGGCGGACCCGCAGCAGGTCTCAGACGATCAGGTTCTGCAGGCAGTGCGCGGTTCGGGCTTACGAGGCGAGCCGTGGGTCGAGACCGCAATGCGCCAGCCGTCTCGCTTCTGGCAGCGCCGCGGGCGTTTCATTCTCGCGATCGCAAGCGGCGTTCTGCTACTACTGGCGCTCACCTTGCACGCGGTTCTTGCCGGAAGTCTGCTTCGAACGCTTTCGGCTGAAGGTATTGGGCTGCCAGAGGGAGTCCCTCTGGCGAGTGTCGTGCTCTATTTGCTGAGCACCGTCGCCGGGGCCTGGTACATTTTTCCCAAAGCCTGGGCGGCGCTTAAAAGCCTGCGCCCGGACATGAATCTGTTGATGATGATCGCCGTCACCGGCGCAATGCTCATCGGTGAATGGTTCGAGGCAGCCACAGTGGCGTTTCTTTTTTCCGTGGCCCTGCTCCTGGAATCATGGAGCGTCGGCCGGGCACGCCGAGCGGTAGAGAGTCTGCTGGAGGGGGCACCGTCGGTCGCTCGGCTTAAACGCGATGGACAGGAAGTTGAAGTTGATCCCCAACAGGTCGAAGTGGATGCGGTCTTCGTCGTCCGCCCAGGCGAGAAGTTCCCGCTTGATGGCGAGGTCGTAACGGGTCACAGCGGTGTCAATCAGGCTCCGATCACTGGTGAAAGCGTCCCAGTAGCCAAGCAGCCTGGGGATGCCGTGTATGCCGGGACGATCAACGGAGACGGCCTCCTGGAGGTGCGAAGCACCAAGCCCGCAGACCAGACCACGCTCTCGAACATCATTCGCTTGGTGACACAGGCCCAGTCGCGCCGGGCGCCGAGCGAGCAGTGGGTGGAGAAGTTTGCTCGGGTGTACACTCCCGCTGTTCTGGCGTTGGCATTGGTGATTTTTCTTGTGCCTCCCCTGCTAACCGATGGGGCGTGGAGCGAATGGTTTTATCGCGCGCTCGTGTTATTGGTGATTGCCTGCCCATGTGCGCTGGTCATTTCCACGCCGGTGAGCATCGTCGCCGCCTTAACCCGTTCCGCCAATCAAGGCGTACTGGTCAAAGGGGGCCTGTTCATGGAGGCCCCGGCCCAGCTTAAGGCCATCGCCTTTGATAAGACGGGCACGCTGACTGAGGGACGCCCGCGGGTCACACAGCTGATCCCGCTTGACGGGCACAGCGATGGCGACCTACTGATGCGCGCCGCCGCCTTGGAGGCAGGCAGCAATCACCCTCTCGCACAAGCCGTACTGGCCGAGGCCAAGCGTCGAGGCGTCGCTCATCCGACGGCAGAAGCCCACCAGACCATTCCGGGGAAGGGAGTCACCGGACGCGTGGATGGGAAGAGCTACTGGTTAGGGTCCCACCGCTACGCGGAGGAGCGCGGCCAGGAGACTCCTCAGGTTCACGAGCAGTTAGAAGCCCTTTCGGACGCCGGCCACAGCATCGTTGTCGTAGGCACCGATGATCACATCTGCGGTCTGATCGCTCTGGCGGATCGGCCACGGCCGGAGGCCCGCGAAGCCATCGCGGCTTTGCATCGGCTCGGTGTCCAGCACATCGCCATGCTCACCGGCGACAACTACGCCACCGCCCGCGCGATTGCCGACGAACTTGGCATCGATCAGGTGCATGCGGAACTTCTGCCGGAAGATAAGGTTGTTGCGGTAGAACGCCTGGTCAAACAATATCATCGCGTGGCGATGGTGGGCGACGGCGTCAACGATGCCCCAGCTCTTGCCGCCGCCTCTCTGGGCATCGCCATGGGAGCTGTCGGCAGCGATGTGGCGATAGAAACAGCCGACATCGCCCTCATGGCCGACGACGTGGCAAAACTACCCTGGTTGATTGCGCACGCACGCAGGACATTAAACATCATCAGGCAAAACATCGCCTTGTCGTTGGCGATCAAGGTGATGTTTGTATTCCTTACGCTCTTCGGATTGGCCACACTCTGGGCCGCTATCGCCGCTGACATGGGCGCCTCGCTGGCTGTGATCTTCAACGGACTGCGGCTGCTTCGTGAAGGGCACACTAGGAAACTTTGACAGGATGAATGAGGAGAACCATCATGGACTGGAAATCGTTTCAAATCATCGCCTTGATACTCGCAGCCCTACTTGTAGCCGCAGAGGTGCAGGCGCAGGAGATTCTGCCCGCTCCAGATGAGCCGCCACCCCGACTATCCCTCGACGAACTGACGAACATGGCCTTGAAGCGGAATCCGCGCCTGCAGCGGCTTGCCTTTGCGATCGATTCGGGCAGGGGACGCGCTCTTCAGGCAGGACTTTATCCCAATCCACAACTCGGCGTCTCGGGAGAGGAACTGGGCGGCCGCCAAGGATCGGGCGGAATCATTACCGGACCGTTCATTACCCAGGAGATCGTCACCGCCGGCAAATTGAGACTCAGCCGGGCCGTGCTCGAACGGCAGGTTGATCAGGACACGCTCAGTCTGATGTCCGAACGATATGTGCTCTTGGCCACGGTTCGCCGAGGATACTTCGATGTCCTGACCATCCAGCGGCGAGCAGAGATTCTTGACCAACTTGTAGCCTTGTCGACAACCTCTGTCGAGACTGCTCAGCGGCTCGTCGATGCCCATGAAATCGCCGAACTGGATCTCCTACAGTTTCGGGTTGAACGGAATCGCTTCCGTGCCGAACGTGATGCGGCCAAGCGGGAACTGACGGCCACCTTCACTCGCATGGCGGCCAATCTTGGTGTGCCCGATTTGCCGGTGGCTCCACTCAAAGACCTCTTCACGCTGCCCGATCACGGTCAACGACGTGGCGGGCGTCACCCCCGAAGCCCTGCATGCGATGGCCGCCGGTCCGAACGGGGAGTTCTACTGCGTCTGGCTCGATCTGCGCGGCAAGGCTCAATACATCGGCCAACAGATCTTCGGCTCGGTCTCCACCGACGGCGGACGGACTTGGAGTTCCAACCAGCTGATTTACCGTTCGCCGTCCGGCACGGTCTGCGTCGACAGGGGTGGCGGGAAGCATTGGGCTGCTCCTGCGAAAGGACTGGAGCATTGCGATGTTCGCGATCTGCTTCGTGGCGGTGGTTGTGCAAATGGTCTACACTATGATCATTGCCGGCGGGTTACAGGTCATGGGACCGTCGGCAGCAGCCATGCCCTCAGTGGTCATTGTCATCGCGGCGGCACTGCTGTCGTTTTCGTGGTTCGCCAAATGTCGGGGCTGGTATGGAACGGTTAGCCCAACCGTTGAACGGAAGTAATCACTCGTAATTGCGATCCGGTAGAGATTAAAATCCCTATCGGTTATCGCCATGGAAAGTTGAAATAGGAGAATCATCATGCGTCTTCAGGCGTCAATCATGCTTGTGCTGCTGGGGGCGTTCGGCGCCGCAGCGTCGTCGTCGTCGGATCCGGTCCGCGTCGTTCCCGAGGGAGCGGTCGATCAGCCGCGGCAGCCGCAGGCGGCGGTCGACCAGCAGGGGAACATCTTCGTCGCGTACGGCTCGGGGGAGCGGATTTTCTGTTCCGTCTCGACCGACGGCGGTCGGACTTACGAATCGCCGGTGCTTGTCGGCCAGATCGAGAAACTGGCTTTGGGGAAGCGGCGGGGTCCGCGGATCGCCGCCGCCGGTGACAACGTCGTCATCACCGCTTCCGGCCATGCTCAACGGGACCTGCTCGCCTGGCAGTCGACCGACAAGGGAAAGACGTGGCAAGGACCGGTCACGGTCAACGACGTGGCGGGCGTCACCCCCGAAGCCCTGCATGCGATGGCCGCCGGTCCGAACGGGGAGTTCTACTGTGTCTGGCTCGATCTGCGCGGCAAGCCTCAGAACATCGGCCAACAGATCTTCGGCTCGGTCTCCACCGACGGCGGACGGACTTGGAGTTCCAACCAGCTGATTTACCGTTCGCCGTCCGGCACGGTCTGCGAGTGCTGCCATCCCGCCGTCACGTACGATCGGCAGGGGCAGTTGCACGTTATGTGGCGCAATTCGCTCGACGGGAAGCGGGACATGTTCACCTCGATCTCGCGCGACGGCGGACGGACGTTCGCTCCGGCAGTGAAACTCGGGACGGGAAGCTGGCGGCTGGATGCCTGCCCGATGGACGGCGGCTACTTGGCCGTCCCCGAACCGGGCAAGCTGACAACCGTCTGGCGGCGCGAGCAGCAGGTCTTCCGTACCGATTCCGGCAGCCGAGGCGAACAACTGCTGGGTGTTGGCGAACAACCTTGGGCAGCTGCCACCGCCGAAGGGGCCTGGCTGGTCTGGGTGACTCGCAACGGCGGCGACCTGCTGGTGCAGACCCCCGGCTCGGAGCAGCCTCTGAAAGTCGCTGGTGGAGCGGCCGATCCGGTGATCGCCGCCCCGCTGCTCGGCGACGGCCCGGTCGTGGTCGTCTGGGAGAGCGTGTCGGGGAACAAGACGATCATGGCGGCGGTTGTCAGCGACTGAACGATGCTTCGTTCTACGGCTGCTAAAACCACGAGTAAAAGAGATGTACCCACCCAGTCACCGCTCCACTGACGCAACGTCGAGTGGTGGCGGCCATTGTAGAGCGAGCGCCCTCGATCGCTCAGGCAGCGGAGTAACCGCAGATGTACACAATCCGCTATGAAGCACGCAGGCATCCAAGCCCGATTTGCAAAAAAACCTATGCGAGGGGCAGCACGTTCGATGGCGCTCGTGCTACAAACGCCCCCAACCAGTTTATCTGGTTGGAGCGCAAGTTTGATGGCTAGAACGCATGCCCACCGCGCTTGGAAAGCGGTCGAATGAACGACTCGTTAGCAAGCAAACGTCGCAGAGACCGCCACGAAACGACGCGGCAAGCACGGACGCACTAGTTCCGCGACCAACTTGGTTGACGGAAGCAGGGAAATTTGCCTGTCTCCGGACGGAAACTCCAAAGCAGGGCCAAGAATCGCAAACAAAACATTCCAAACGGCAGCGACCACGCCAGGCAGCGGGTGGCGATGGCAAAAAATTCTGAAAAAAGTTTCTGAAAAACGGTCGAAAGACGGACGAGACAGCTGTGTTATCATCCGTGGGGGATTAAAATTCCTATCAGTCAGTAAAAATTCCTATCAGTCAACCAGCAAGAGCCGCCGCCGCTCCTCCTCGGAATGGCGTTGCTGGCCTGCGGACAGGAGCGGCGCAAACATCGCTTTGGGCCCTGATCGAAACCAGCCAGGAACGGT
>JBGTJT010000470.1:0-4246 GCA_041744995.1 Pirellulales bacterium
CAAGCCTCAAGCCTCAAGCCTCAAGCCTCAAGCCTCAAGCCTCAAGCCTCAAGCCTCAAGCCTCAAGCCTCAAGCCTCAAGCCTCAAGCCTCAAGCCTCAAGCCTCAAGCCTCAAGCCTCTTACCGCGTTGGCCAACAGCCTCACTCCCTGGCGAATGCGATCCGGGGTCTGCACGCCAAAGCTGAGCCGGATCGAATTTTTCTCCACTGGCACTCCCTCGGCGGGATAGCAGAACTCGCCGGGCACGTACAGCACGCCTTGGTCGAGCGCCGCGTGGAACAACGGCTCGTCAACGCCGGCCTCCATGTGTCGCGGCAATTTGAGCCACACGTACAGCCCGCCTTCGACGTCGAGCCAATGCACGTCGGCGATGGGTGTCAGGTGTTCCTGGGCCGCCTCGAGCATGGCCTGCAACTTGTCGCGATAACCGGCGCGAATCTTTTCGATATGTTCGTCCAACAGTCCTTCTTCGAGCACTACGTTCATCAGGCATTGGTTGTAGTTGGGCGAGCCGAAGTCGAGATTCCCTTTTTGATTCAATAAAGGCTGGATGAGTGGTTTCGGCAGGATGCCCCATCCGATGCGGACTCCGGGAGCAAAACTCTTGGAGAACGTGCCGGCATGGATCACGGTGTCTCCCCGGTCGTCGAACGACAAGATGCTCGGCACGTCTTCGCCGTAGTAGCGCAGTTCGCGGTAGGCGGCGTCTTCGATGATGAAGATCCTGCCGTGCCGGGACCAGCGGCGGGCGATTTCGACCAGTTGTTCGCGGCGATGGATCGCCAGCGTGGTGCTGGCCGGATTGTCGTAGTAGCTCGGCACGTAAATCGCCTTTACCCTAGGCAATTCGCCGGCGGCGTCGAGTTGTTCCAGCGCTAGTTCCACTGCCTCGGGGATGATGCCGCCGTCGTCGGTCGCCACGCCGTGCGAGCGGACGCTCAGGCCTTCGAGCGCCCCCAGATAGACAAAGTAGGTCGGCGCGCCGCACAGCACGATGTCGCCGGGATCGCACAAAGTCTCGCTGACCAAGTGCAGCAGTTGATTGCTGCCGGCGGTGACGATGACCGAATCGAGCGTATGCGGAGATACGGCCAGCGATTGGCGATCCGCATCCACGGTTCGCTCCAGCAATTTTTGGCGCAGCGGCGCAAAGCCGGCCGTGGTGCCGTACTGCAACGCTTGTCGAGCTTGCTGATCGCTCGCCAGCACGAGCTGATTCGCCTTGCGCATGGCTTCGACCGGCAGGGTCTCTTGGCAAACGAAGCCGGCGGCCAGCGAAATCAACTCAGGTCGCGAAAGCGCCTGGTGCATCAGATAGCCGATCGGATTGCCGCCTGCCGACTCGGCCCGCCGGGATAATTGGACGTTGTCAGTGATCATCATGGTCTCGTCGCTGGCCTTATGGGGAGCGGAGGGGCGCGAATGGCTGGGCATGGTATGCTACGCGGTTTGCAAGGGTCAAGATGTGTCGCTAGCTTTACGATTGTGCTAGCATGGCGCAAGGCCGCCTGCCGCTTAATATTGTATGCATCGCCGCCCCCTCCAGCGACGGCACTCTCGATGGCAAAGCCCGTTTCCGTGATCGACCAATCGCTTCCTTCCGCGGTGACACGCGGCGTCCGCCGCCGGTTCGCCCGCGGCGTCCGCGGCGGGCTGGATCTGCTGTTTCCGCCCGGCTGCACGGTCTGTTCTCGTGACTTTGGCGACGACACAAGCGAGCTGGAGCAGTATTTGCGGATTTGCCAGGAGTGTCGCGAGCAACTGGTGCGGTCGACCGGTCGGAGTTGCTCCAAGTGCGGCGTGACTTTACCCGGCGTACAGGAGAGCGAAGCGCATTGCCCAAGCTGTCGCGATCATCGGTATCGATTTCGCGAGACGGTCTCCGCCGGGCTTTATTCGCAAGAACTGCGCGAGGCGGTGCTGCGGATCAAGCACGCCGCCGAGCATGCCTTGACCGTCAGCCTGGCTCGCTTGCTGTCCCACGAAGCGGCGACAAGAATTGCCACCTGGCGGATCGACGCGGTCGCCGGGGTGCCCATGCACCGATTTCGTCGCTGGCAGCGGGGGGCCAATCATGCCGAGGTGATCGCCGAGGAAACGGCTCGGCAACTGCGGTTGCGATTCGCCGACGGGCTGCTGGTTCGGCGGCGCAACACCAAACCCCAGGCCGACTTAGCGCCGTCGCGGCGGGCCGCGAACGTGCGTCGCGCCATGCGCCTTTCCAGAAGCTATTCTTTAACAGCGGCGCGGATCTTGTTGATCGACGACATCATGACCACCGGGGCCACCTGCAACGAGGCGGCCCGCGTGCTGCTGGATGCCGGGGCCAGCGAGGTGTTCGTTGCCGTGTTAGCCCGGGCTGATGCTCCCACCTAGCCGTTCCCTAACCCGCCCAACTGCCGACGCACCTCCGCACCACCCCGATTGCAAACGGTCGCCGCCGGCCAATAATGAGTTTCCCGCAACCAAGCAGCGGGAAGCGTCTCCCACCTCCCATCAGCGAAAAGCTGTTCCGCATGAGTACCGTCGATCCAACCCCGTTCGAGCGGCCCGCGCCGCCGCACCCTTTCCGCAGGGCCGTGCTCCGCGGTTGCGGCATCGTTTTGCCGCCGATCTTGACGATCGTCATTTTTGCCTGGGTCGGCCAGACCGTCAGCCAAAACGTGCTCTCGCCGGTCGAGCGCGGCGCGCAGGAATTTCTCGCCGTGGTGATGTATCAGCGCAACACGCTGCAAGAGTTGCCCGGCGCCGATGCCGAAGCCCTCACCGCGATCTACCGGGATATCGCCTATCGCAAGCTGCCCAGCGGCGAGTGGATTCCCTTGGCCGTCTACGAACGCGTTTCGGCCGCCTCGCGGGATGAATCGATCCCCAACACGTCGTTCGAGTTTTATCGACGCTACGTGAAGTTGCGCTATCTGCAGCCGTACATTGTGATTCCGGTTTTTCTCTGCGTGTTCATCTTGCTGATGTATCTGTTGGGCAAGTTCCTGGCCGCCGGTATTGGCCGTGTGTTGTGGAACTCGCTCGAAAAGATCATCCATCAGTTGCCGCTCATTCGCAACGTCTACTCCTCCGTCAAGCAGGTGACGGACTTTGTCTTTCAGGATAGCGAAATTCAGTATACGCGGGTGGTCGCGATCGAGTATCCGCGCAAGGGGGTCTGGTCGTTTGGCCTGGTGACCAGCGACAGCTTGCTCGATATTCGGGTGGCCGCCAACGAGCCGGTGCTGGCGGTGCTAATTCCCAGTTCCCCGATGCCGGTAACCGGATACACGGTTACGGTCAAGAAGAGCGAGTGCGTCGATCTGAACATCAGCGTCGACCAAGCGTTCCAGTTTGTCGTCAGTTGTGGCGTGGTGGTTCCTCCGCAACAGTTGCAGACGGCCCTCAACGCGAAGTTGAAATTGACGGAATCGACGCGCGGCGCCGTCTTGGACGCCGGCCAGCCTTCGACCAACAAGTAGTAATCGCTTCCGGATGAGCAACTCCCCCCTAGTTCGAATCGGCACCCGAGCCAGTTCCTTGGCCCGCTGGCAGGCCGACTGGGTCGCCGGGCAACTTCGTGCCCGCGGTGTCGAGGTCGAGATGGTGCTAATCACCACCTCGGGAGATCGGCAGCAAACCGAGTCGATCGGGTCCATCGGCGCGGTTGGAGTGTTCACCAAGGAGATACAGCGAGCCTTGCTCGAGGATCGCATCGATCTGGCGGTGCATAGTCTCAAGGATCTGCCGACCGAGAAGATAGCCGGGCTGACGCTGGCGGCAGTCCCCGAGCGCGAATCGGTCAGCGACTGCCTGCTCAGCCGCGACGGCGAAAAGTTCGACGCCTTGGCCCCCAAGTCTCGCATAGGCACCGGCAGTCTGCGGCGGCAGGCGATGTTGCTGCACGCCCGCGGCGATTTGCGGATGCTCGACATCCGCGGCAACGTGGAAACCCGCATCGCCAAACTGGAGGCGGGCGACTACGACGCGATCGTGCTGGCCGAAGCAGGCTTGCGGCGGCTGGGACTCGACAAGAAGATCAGCCAGGTGTTGCCTAAATCGATCATGCTCCCCGCGGTGGGGCAGGGCGCGCTGGGATTGGAAACCCGCGCCGACGACGCCGTCACGCAAGGCGTGCTCGCGCCGTTGGATCATGCGGCGACCCATTGCAGTGTGCTGGCGGAGCGTTCGCTGTTGTACGCCTTGCGGGGCGGCTGCATGGCGCCGGTGGCCGCCTGGGGACGGGTCGACGCCGGCGGC
>JBGTJT010000471.1:0-5001 GCA_041744995.1 Pirellulales bacterium
GCGGACACTGGCGCGACCACCGGCCAGGCCGCACAGCAAGACGCACGAGTTCGAGATCTCGGGTCTTGGCTACAGCGACATGCGCCCGGCCATGGAGCACCTGGCCAACGACTCGGAGGTGACCGCCGCCTTGATGTTAACAGATGGATTCATCGACTATTTGCCAGAGCCGCCCCCCTACGAAATGTTGTGGGTGCTGGTGGGCGGCGTCGACCACGGCTTCGCGCCGCCCTATGGGCATGTCCTTTATCTGTCGGATTAACCTTGGATGGAGCGGCGAATTCGTGTGGATAATATGATTGCGGTAGGCGCCGACGGTTTATTAGAATGCTCAAAACTGGAAACTGAGGGCTTGTTCATTGGCCAGCCAATCCGCGTTACCCTGTCCTCGTTGCCGCAGCCGGGCGCTGGAGGCATGCGAGTATGGCGACTATGCCTTGGATGTGTGCCTGCATTGCCACGGACTGTGGTGCGAACCGTCGGATTGGGCGGCCGCCCAACTTGGGGCGCTTCCCCATCAGTCGGCCGATTCGGTTGGTTGCGATCTCGCTCTGGAATACTTCGAACCGGTGGACGGCGACGCCTTGCATGCGCAGGAGTGGGCCTGCCCGACGTGTCGTACGCCGCTGCGACTGTGGAAGCTGCGGCAGGTCAAGGAATTGATGATCGACGCCTGCGACAACTGCGGCGGCGTCTGGTTCGACCATTTAGAGTGGCAGTATCTGGGCGCCGCACGCGATTTTCAGTCGCAGCGCCACGGGATCGAACGTCCGGCGACCTGGGGGGAATGGATATTTCAGTTGCTATTCCGGTTGCCGATCGAATTCAACATCAAGCCGCGCCGATTGCCGTGGATCACTTATGCGATCATCCTGATCTGTTGCGGCTTATTTTTGCTGCTGCCGCACGACCTGTACGAGCAGTTGGCGCTTTCCTCGGGCGACCTGCGGCCCGCTCGCCTCTACGCCTTGGTGACTTACCAGTTCCTGCATGGCGACTGGTTGCATCTGTTGGGGAACATGTACCTGCTGTACATTCTCGGCGACAACACCGAAGATGTGCTGGGGTGGCTCGGCTTCTTATTGCTTTATCTGTTCTGCGGAATCATCGGCGGTGTGGCGTACCTGATGTTCACGCCCCCGCCGGTCTGGCCGGTGATCGGCGCCAGTGGCGCGGTCGCCGGAATCATCGCGGCCTATCTGTTGTTGTTCCGACGCTCCCGTTTGACTTTCATGTTCATCATTAAACAGTTCAGGCCGCCGGCCTACGTGTGGATTTCAGTTTGGCTATTTATTCAGGTGGCCGCCGCCTGGTTCGACAAGCAGGGCGAGCTGGGAGTTGCCTGGTTTGCCCATCTTGGCGGCTTCGCCGCCGGCCTGCTGGTGATATTGCCGTTGCGAAGATGGTTGATTTCGCGGTTTCCGCTCCTGTACCTGCTCGACTGTCGAAGAATTCATGTCTGACCCATTTGACGCGAGCGGATTATTGCCCTTGGTGCTGGGCGTCGCCGGCCATCGCGATCTGCCTGCCGAGGATTTTCCTGCTCTGCGGTCGCAGGTTCGCGCCATTATCGAAGGGCTGCGGAAGGAATGTCTTAGCACGCCCATCTGGCTGCTCTCTCCGCTGGCCTTAGGCGCCGACCAACTCGCGGCGGAAGTTGCCTTGGAATGCGACGTCCGCCTGATCGTTCCGCTGCCGATGCTAAAGCCGTTGTACGAGAAAGACTTCGCGACGGCGGAGTCGTTGCCCCGCTTCCGCAACCTGCTTGCGCGGGCCGACGCCTGGTTCGAACTGCCGCTGGCGGCGGGCAATGAATCGGAGCAGTCGATAATTAATCGATAACCGCAATATCCTTGCGCACCTTGAGCCGTCCGTACTTGTGTTCGCCAATCAGCCATACCTGCAGATTGCCCGCTTTCTTCACCAGCCCGGCAGGGACGGTAAGTCTTCCAGTTTTCCGCTGCTGCTCGGTCACGTAAATGGCATGTCGGATGGAGTCGTCCGCGTCGCTGCTCAGGTAGACCGCTATGACATTCATATTGTTGGACGTAAACTCCACATCCCATGCTTTTGTTCGGGAGAGTTTTTCAACGTTGATGCTGAAATCGAGGTCGCATATCGAGAATTCACACGACTGACTCGCGGTTCCATCTTTACGCACAACATGCGCCGTGTAGTCGCCGCAGGAAGCGAGAGAGCGTTCAATCACCCCGGTATCACTCACGTCGATGCTCTCGACAACCGTCCCCTCGCGCTCGATCACCAAAGCACTCACTCCCAAGGAGTCCTTGTCCATAACATTGAATTTTACGGCCTGTCCTTTTTGGTAAGGCACCCAGTCCCCGAGATCAAGCAACAAGGTGCGATTGATGGCCGGAGTTGCGGAATCAGCTTGGTAATTCGGGTACAAAAAGGATTCCGCCCTGTTTTCTCCACGCCAGGCATCTAGATCCGTAATGCGTTGGAGCACTCTGCCTTTGGATGAAATGTGCGCATCGAATTTCGCGGCGGTACGATGGAGGGTACGAGTAGTCGACGGCCAGCTATCTTCGACACGAACACTGGTTACGACCCCATCATCATCCGTGACGACCTCCGTGACGATCTCCACATGTGAGCCCGGCTGTGGCGGCGTATATATGATGTCTCCGACCTGGGTCGCCTGAGCGGACTGTGGTTCGACCAGGACGACCCCCTCGCGAAACCGCGGCCCGTGATGGCGGCTGACGTGCCAGATGCCGCATTGCAGCGCGTAACTGGTATACGTAGAGCACACCTTGCCGTAGTACGGCGCGGCGTTGGGAACTTTGCCTGAGAGATTTTCGGTATAGAGCACACTATGCGGATTCTCCACGGCAGCCAGGAAGGTCTTTAGCGAAATGTCGAACCCGATATAGCGGCCAACTGATCGAACGCTGGAATAGGGCACACCAGTGTATTGCTTGCCTTTCTCGAAGTGTCCGCCCTGTCGAGTGGGCATTCCATCCGCGACCGGAGTCCAGCGGACTTGAGACATGATGCGGGCGTACTCAATGGCCTCTTCCTGCCACGAAGCCGACTCGGCCTTGCCCGCTTCTTTCCTGTCCGACTCATGGGCGACCAAACCGTTAGGAAATGCCAGGACGGCGGTTGTCAGGACGGCGATCAAGAAGCTATCGAGCGTTTTACTGGTGCGCATGCAAAATGCTTTCAAAAGAGAACGGACTGTCCGAGGATGGCAAGGCGACCGCTGAACTTGCGGGCATGTTGCCCGTAACAGATCCTTGGGCGAAAGCAACGTATTGGACAACGGCGATTCTACGGTCGCTTTAGATTACGGTGGACTCGGACTGGCCCATGCGGTTAGTCCCACAAGGGCGGACGATGCGTTTCGATGGCGCTGAGTCTGAAGTGCTGCTTCTTCTCCGAATGGATCGGGATCAGTGTCAGTTCATGTTCGCCCTGGGGGAGTCCGTCGATGATTGTCACATAGCGGTATGGGTGGTCGTAGCGCGGTAGCCAGGCTTCGCCTTCCTGCTGGGGGATGCCATGCACTTCGTCCGGAAACGGCTGCCGGAGCGACCAGGTGAGCAATAATTCGTCACGGACAGGCTCCAGTTCGGTCGGACTACCACCGGATCGAAAGTTCCGTGATGGATTGAAATCCTGAGGGTTGATCGTGATTCGTCCGCTGTTTGAGACAAATGTTGTGTTGTGATCCCCCTCGCCGTCCGGACCGGTCCGGGAGCCTATCAGCGTATAGCGAAATTTCTTGCCGTCGCCGCTTAGATGGGTAAATTTCAGGTGCCAATCTTCTGCGATCGCATTGTCTCCCAAGTAGTACGTCATAAGCTGAGCCGGTACTTGTCCTTTCGTGCCGGGCCGAGTTCCCTGCAGTAGATTCCATTCGGACGGCGTCTTCCCATCGATCAGCACCTTGGCCTTTCCGTCGCATTGCGGCATCACCAGGTCAACACGGTTGCCGTAGAACTTGAGTGTTAGCTTGTCATTTTCGCCACTGCTTGTCGCGTGGTTCACTTGATTGATGTCCCACCCGTCGCCGATGAGTTGTATTTCGTCGTTGCGGCGGTCGGCAATCGATCGCATCGCGTCGTAGCGCCGCACAGTCTGGAACCAAGGCCGTGAGACCGGCTGTGGCTGGAAGTGGCGTTCATAAAGTTGGGCCATGAGGATCTCACCCCCGCGGTTGAGATGCAGCCCATCGGAGCAGAGATCCAGCCGATCCATTAGCCCATGGGCGCGAATGTACTCTAGCCATTCCTGGCGACACTCGACCAATTCGCAGCCGTACTTGCGGGCCAAACGTCTGATCATGAGGCTGTCGGCATCGTCGGTCGGTACCGGGTTGCCCCCCTCTTCATCAAACCCTTTCAGGTCGCGACCAGCGATATGCGCCGTGCGGACCATGATCTCCGCGGAAGTCTCACGGCGTATCTTCTGAAGGATATTCTCCCAATCCCATGACATTGATCCGTAGGCATGAAGCACCACCAAGTCTGGTTTGGCCCTTAGGATGTCGTGCTTGACGGTCCGATTCAGCTTGTTGATCTGCCAGCCGCTGATCGCCCAGTTCTCCGCCTGGATATCGGTATCGGGATACCGTTCGCGCAACCGCCGCACTAAGTGCCAGACCCATCTTTGGGCGGTAATGGATTGGCCGTAAAACAATATCCGCACCGGTCGTCCCGTCTGCCCGCCACTTTCGAGCAGGGCCATGGTCCGATTGAGATTTGCGCCGAATTGCGGCTCGTCTTTAGACGCGGGAAGTGGTGGAATCTGGCCGATCAGTTCCTGCCAGTCCTGCGTAATGTATACCTCCGGCATGGCCGGTGCGTCTTCTATCTCCTGAAGCTGGATCGTGACGCCCTTGGCCGGCGCTCCGGATGCATCGACCAGCCGCAAGGAGATGAACTCAGCTTCCCACTTGTTGTCGATGCGCATCAACAACCGGTTCTTTCCCTTTGCGAGCGGGAGCGCGACCGTCGCTCCGTTTGCCGTGAG
>JBGTJT010000472.1:0-13171 GCA_041744995.1 Pirellulales bacterium
CCGGCACGGCGCCGGTGGTACCGTGGCCCCAGCCGCCGTAATATTGGCCGGCGCTGAGAATCTGGCAGCGCCGTTCCAGGGCCGGCAGCACCCGCTGGTCGCCGGTGGCCAGATAGTATTCTCCCAAGAAGATGCCGCTGAAGCCGAGGTACCACACGCTCCGACCGGGGTCGGCCGCCGCCAGCTTGAGCGCGTATTTTTCCACGGCGGGCAGGTACTTGTTTTCGCCGGTCGACAGCAGAAACAACGCTTCCAAGTCGCCGGTGATTCCCTGGCCCGGTCCGCCCTGGGCGAGGATGAAGGCGGCCGTCTCGTCCACGATGCGTTGCGACTTCGGGCAATCGGCCGGAAAGGTCGCACTGTAGCTGCCGATTGGTTCGAGTTGAATCACAACCGTCTGCTGCACGTCGCCGCGGCGAATGGTGAAGGTCATCTTGCCGTCGCGACCCTCCGCCGCATTGATGGCGAAGCCCAGGGGATGCCGCGGATCTTGAATCGCGAGCGAGGCGCCATCGACCGCCTCCAGCACATCCCCTTTCTCGAGCTTGCCGGCGGCAGGTGTCTCGGGGGCCACTCGCGTGACGCGGAGCGCGCCGTCGACAATCTCGGCGTGGAGGCCGGTCACGCCGATCATGAACTCCTGGCAGTTCTTGCCGGCCGGCAATTCGTTGGCCGACAGGTGAGAAATGGTCACGCATACTAACAGGATTACGAGGGGGACTCTTTTCATCTCAAGGCTTCTCCTTAACGGGCGACCGCGACCATCCGCCTGACCTAACGGGTCAAACAGCGGATGTGCTCACGGACTCTCGCGCATCGTATTGTGAGGCGTTCCAACGTGGGAAGCGAGAGAACAAAACCCGCGGCTTTGCTGTTATCCCTCGCCTCTCGGCGGACCGCTAATTCGATTGGTTACTCATCAGCTCGAGCATCGCCTCGCCGGCGGCACGGCCGATGCGGGTGTACCAGATCGGGCTGCCGTAGTAGTGGTAGGCATCATCGGCGCCATACTTTTTCCACTCTTCGGGTTCCGCCTTCCGATTCTTGTGGGTGCGTTCCGCATCCTTGTCCACCAGCAGATCCGAACGGAACGCCTTGACGTTGCCCTGGAACTCCGGCACGTCGTTCATTGCCATCTGCGCTTCGCGAATCGTCAGCATCGCACCAGCAGCCGGATTCGAGCCGTTCTGCCCCATGGCGACGATCACAAACGGCAGGTTTGGCGCCTTGAGGTCGCGGCGGAGATCGTTGATCAGGTGTTTCAGGTTGGAGGCGTATTCGACCTGCCCGCCGTATTGATCGTTCCAGCCCTGGAACCAGACGATGCCGCCCAGTTCGGGCTTCATCCCCTTCAGTTGCGGGAACAGCGTGTCGGCATTGTCGGTGACTTCCTGATAGTCTTCGAGGATCCTCCGGTACAGCATTCCGTATTTGTCCTTGACGTCCTCCATGGTCGGCAGCGGCGTATCGGTCTTTCGCTGTTCGTTGACGCGGGCGACCTGCTTCTGCGCGTTCTCGAGTTCCTTTTGCAGCTCCTCATCGCTCGGCAGGCCGGCCGAAGGCGGACGGAAGGTGTGGCGCAGCGCGTTGCCGCCGAACGCGGTCTTGCTGACCACCACCGGTTCGTCGAAGTGGTCGCCCATCATGGAGGCGAATTCAAAATCGGCGCCGAAGCGGAATGAGCCCTTGCCGATGTGCAGCGGGCCATGGGTTCCCTCAGCCCCCTGTGAGGCGTATCTGAAGAACACATCGTCGCGCACGACGAACGCGCCGTCCTTGTATCGGTCCTTGTAGAGGTCTTTGGTCTCCGGCATCTCGGCCTGGAGTTTGGCGGTGGCGATGTGGGCCTTGCCTTGCGCGTTCGACTGTCCGGCGTAGATAAACACCTTGTAGGTTTTGTCCGCCTCGGCGGCGGGCATGTTCGCGGCAATCGCCAGCAACGCGACGGTTACTACACCAAGGAGTACTGCGGATCGGGAGGGTCTCATGGAAGTCTGCTTTCTAGGTGAGATGGTAGGGGTGGGAAGGAACATGCGGCAATCGATACGGAACCTCTGCCGTCGATTCGCGGCGACGACTGCGAGCCGGCGGGACCGGTGGGGGCCGCCGTTGCATCCTCATTGCAAAGTATAATTCAAACGACCAACGCGAGATAGGATTGCAGCAACTCGCATGGTGGTTTCTCCTAGTTGCTAAACATGAAAAGGATCTTCGAAGTCGAGTTCTGTCGCTCTCTTGTCTGTCCGGAAATCGTGCTACACGATTTGCGCAATGGGGCCCTTCTGTCGAATGCCCTCCTTACCAAGGCGGACGTCAAGTTGGTCGCAGTCCCCGATCGGGCTGCCGTGGCCTTTATCAAAATGTGGGGTTTTCTTGTCCGCCGGGCGGTTCCTACGCGATGAGTTCCTCAATCGGTCCTTTCCGCGGTTCCGCTTCCTTGTTGCCGCCGCCGAGGTTGCCGTAGTGTTCGATCGGATTGCCATTGGCGTTGAGCAAGGTGGTCCACCAGTTGCCGATGGTTGGATGACCCGGCTGGCCACGGCCGGGGACCTGAATGTAGCGGCCGGCGATCTTGAGGCGTCCCCCCTCGCCGCCAACTACCAGGTAGGGCCACTCCTCGAGGTTGCCGTGGTGTTCGTTGCCCGAGTCGCTCATGTAGATGATCATCGTGTTGTCGAGCATCGTGCCGTTGCCTTCGGGGACCGCCCTCAGCTTGCCGGCCAGGTCGGCCAATAACTTCATGTGGGACGTGCGGATGATGTCGCGGGCTTCCGCCGGGGTCTTGCCGTTGCAATGCATGTGGTGGCCGATGCCATGAACCGTCTGCTCTGACAGGCCGAGGTCGTCGTAGATGGTGCTGATGTTGTCGAGCCGCATCGTGACGACATTGGTGATTCCGGAGATCAGCGCCGCGGCAATCAAATCGAAATGCGCCTGCTGCCGCTCAGTGGGCCGCTTGGAAAGGAAGTGGTCGTCGAACGCCGGGGCGGCTTGTTGGATCTGCTCCCGCATGCCGACCAGCCGGGAGCGGCGTTCTTTCAGTTCCTCGAACGCGGCCAGGTAGTGGCCCATTTTCTCGCGCTCGGCGGCAGGAAGCTCGCGGTTGAGCTTGCGAATGTCGTCCGACATGAAGGACAACAGGTCCGACTGCAAGCCATACCGCATCTTCGCGCGTTCGCTGTTGGAAACAGCGCTGCCGAAGAGCTGCTCGTAGGCCACGTCCGGGCTGGCCTGGAACGGCAACTCGCGGTCCTTGGCGACCGCGGAAATACCGGGGTAGAGCGTCCCCTCGGTCTCTTTGCTCATCACCTTGCCCCGCAGCGCCAGTCCCACGTGCTGAAAGGCGGAGGGATAGAGCCTGGCCAACTCGGCGTCGACCGTCGCCCGCAGGATCTGTCCGGAACCATGTTCGCTGCCGGTCTTATACACGCCGAGCGCGCCGAACCAGCTTGAGTGTCCCGGTCGGCACATGGTGCCGGAGATGCCTTGCACAATCGCTAGATGGTTCTTGTAAGGTTCCAACGGCGCGAGCGTCGGCGCCAGTGTGTGGTCCTTCAATGGTTCGTTAACGAACTTGCTCCGGTCAGCGAGCTTGGGGGCCAGCGTTTCCGGCACCAGCGCCGAGGGGATGATCCCGCTCGATTTCATGACAAACACAAACCGCTGCGGCAACTTGCCGTTCTCCGCGCCGGCGGCCTCCAGGCCAAACCGCTGGAGCATGGGGCTTAACAGCACGGCGCCCGAGGCGAGGGATACGTGTTTCAGAAAGTCTCGTCGTCCGTCATTCATGGTCGGTTCCTGATGGCTTGCGGTAAAGAAACGAATCGCTGGCCAGCAGCGACAGCACCAACGCCCGGAAGCTGCCGCCCGATGCGACATAAGCTTGATCCGCCGCCTGCAAGGTGGCGGCGTCCGAGGGCGTCTCGTTGCGGCCCATCCAGTAGCGGAATGCGTGGCGGACGAAGCTCTGCCGCACACGCTCGCTTTGCGCCAGTCGATGCACTAGTTCGATAGGAGTTTCTACGGGGCCGTCGAGTGCCTGGTCGCGCGTTCCTGCAAGCAGCCCGCTGCTGTCGACCGGCGCCGTCATTCCCTTGGCGTGCAAGCGTTCAACCTCGCGGAAGCGGCCGAAGTCGTCGAAGGCTTCAAACGGCATGCCGAGCGGATTCATCTGCACGTGGCAGCGCCAGCATTCGGCCTGCCGGGTCACTCGAAAGCGATGCCGCAAGGTTTGATCCGGTTCGTCGGGAATACTGGCGTCGACGGTGATCGGCAACTCCGGCACCTGATCGGCCAGCAGACTCTCTCGAATCCACTTGCCGCGGCGGATCGGATCGTTGTCCAGGTTCTGCGACTGGGCAATCAACCAGGCCGGGTGCATCAAGATGCCGGCCCGCTTGCCGGGGGCCAAGGCGAAAGGTTGCTCGACCGGATAGTCGAACGTCTTCTCGTCCAGGTCGTAGGCCACAATGAACTCGCGTCGCAACCTGACCGGCATCGGTTGGATCCCGAGCTGAACGCACTCGGACAGGTAACCCATGTGATGCTTGACAATTGACCCATTGACGTGGCTATACATGCGGTCGAGCTCGCGTAAATTAGCCGCGTGTTCTTTGGGAATGTTGTAAGGCCAGTCTTGCCAGTCCTTGTCTTTGAGGTACTCATAGAAGTCTGCTTGTGCATCCGCGACGGCGCGGGCCCGTTCGTTGTCGCCGTCATGGGCGACGAAGTATTGCTCCGTGGTCAGCAGTTCGGCCAGCACGTGGCGGTCCCGTCGAACGATGTGCCGCACCAGCGTATCTGCGTCGTCCACCAGCCGTGCGGCGACATTGGCGTTGCCGTTGTAAGGGGCGCCGAACCGGGAATCATCCTTGAACACCTGCGGCGCGTCCGCGTAACCGAAATACTCCTGGAAGAAACGGAGTATCCGCGGCTTTTCCAGCGACTGGTCGTCCCACATCCGCGCCGCCTCGCGTGCGACGTCCGCTCGGGTATTCAGTCGGCCCGTTCGGGCAGCCTCCAGCAACGCCTCATCCGGTTTGTTGTCGGTCAACGCGTAGGAGATCGCGAAGGCCAGGTTGGCCGGATTGAGCATCTGCCGGCCATGTTCATCCACCGGACCGGCGCCCAACTCCTGCCGGTAGACCGCTTCGGGACTGACGGCGATGGCAATGAAGGTCGTTCGCAGCCCTTCGGCGTTGCCCCCTTTTGCCGCCAACTCGCGAAACAGCCCACGATACTTCTTCAGCTCCGACTGCGACGGCTCCCATTCGATCACGCTCGCGTACATCTTGCGGACGGCCGCGTCGAGCGCTGCCTCGGTGGGCGATTCGCTATTAAGAATAATCTCGCGGAATTCCTCCGCCGTCCGGACATGAATTGGTTTCTTCGGCGACTCTGGCGCGTCGCGCGCGTCAAGTTCCGACAGTGCCTGTTCCAAGTGCTTGTCAACGATCACTTCCGCGTTCCGCAGCATGGTATCGAGCGTCGAGGAGTCGGCCCGCATCACCGCGGCGAAATCCTTCAGGCCGGCCCGCTCTTCCATCGTGAATGGCTGCTTGACGTTTTCGAGATCCTTGTTGGCTCGCCGGTGCTTGCCGACGTCCAGGCCCATGCCCCGTTTCAGATGCGCGTCGAAAATGTTGGGGCTTTTCTTCCAGAGTCGGCTAGGCGTGAATGCCGCCTGGGGCGTGACGTCGCCGAACAATGTCTCGTGTCGGATCAGATTGCCGTAGTCGGGCTGGAGCTGCTTGTACTTCCAAGCCGGTCCTCGGCCCGCGGCCCGCAGTTGGCCTTCGAGCCAAGCCAAGAGTTGGGCCCGTTCGGCCGCCTCAGGTTGAGTCGAATCGTCGGGCGGCATCCTGTGGAAGGCGAGCATCTCGCCGACCTTGTTCCACAGGTCGACGTCCTGCTTGGCGAGCTCGGTGAACTGCAAGGCGTGCAGCGAGAGACCCCCTTCCTCGGCGTCCGCTCCGTGGCAGTCGGTGCAGTAGCGTGCAAGAAACGGCTGAATCGATTCGTCAAAGCCGGTCCGGCCCACAGTGATCCGGGCGGCCTCGTCCGCAGTGATCGGCGCGGCGTCGGCCGCAGTAATCCGGGCGGCCTCTTTCTCGGCCGCCGCGCTGCCGGCCAGCAGAAGCAGCGGAAGTGCGCATGCGGCGCCGGCGAGCAGCAGCAACTTGCTCGCCTGGTGGAGGTCGCGGAGTTTGTACGGAGAAAACATTAGCTTGGTCCTGGGTGACTCGACGATTACGCCAGCACATCCTTGATGACATGCCCATGCACGTCGGTCAGGCGGCGTTCAAAGCCGTTGTGATAATAGGACAACCGCCTGTGATTCAGTCCCAACAAATGCAGGATGGTGGCGTGGAAGTCGTAGACGGTCGAGACGTTCTCAACCGCCTTGTAACCAAACTCATCCGTCGCACCATAGCTGAACGGCGCTTTCACACCGGCGCCGGCCAGCCAGCCGGTGAAACCCTCGGGATTGTGATCGCGTCCACTGGCCCCTTTCTGGAAGGTCGGCATGCGGCCGAATTCGGTACACCAGACCACCAGCGTCTCTTCCAACAGGCCGCGCTGTTTGAGATCCTTTAACAGGCCGGCCGCCGGCTGGTCGAGCACCGGACCGTGTTTCGAGTACTGCTGTTCGAGATGCTTGTGGCCGTCCCAGTTGCTCACCCCTTCGCCGCCGGTCTGATAGGCCCCGTTGAACAACTGCACAAACCGCACCCCCTTCTCGATCAGCCGGCGAGCAAGGATGCAATTCCGGGCGAAGGAAGCCTTCAGCGTGTTCTCGGGATCGTCGGCGCCATACATCTTGAGGATGTGTTCCGGCTCGGTGCTCAAGTCGCTCACCTCCGGTACGCTGAGCTGCATCCTCGCCGCCAGTTCGTAACTGGCCACTCGGGCAGACAACTCGGAGTCGCCGGGAAAGCGCTGCTGGAAGCGGTCGTTCAATTGTGCCAGGTATTCCCGCGTCGCGCGGTCGGTATGGGGCGAGACGCCCTCCGGCCGGCTGAGATTACGGATCGGTCTGGCGGCGTTAAAGTCTGTTCCCTGGAAGGCCGCCGGCAGGAAGCCAGGCCCCCAGTTGTTGACGCTCGCTTGCGGATTGCCACGGGGATCGGGAATCGCCACGTAGGCGGGCAGTTCGCTGTTCTCACTGCCAAGTGCGTAGGTAATCCAGGCGCCCATGCTGGGAAAGCCGTCGAGGATATAGCCGGTGGACATGAAGTTCTCACCCGGGCCATGGGTGTTCGTCTTGCTGGTCAGCGAGTGGATGAAACACATGTCGTCGGCCAACTCGGCCAGGTGCGGCACCAGGTCGGTGACCATCTTGCCCGAAGCGCCCCGCGGTTTGAACTTCCACATGCTTTGCTGCAGGTTGCCTTGTTCGGCCTGGAAGGTCCGCAGATTCTCGCCGCCGGGCATCGGTTGATCGTGCCGCTTGATCAGTTCCGGCTTGTAATCAAACGTATCGAGGTGGCTGCAAGCGCCGCTGCAGAAGATGACCACCACGTTCTTCGCCTTGGCGGGAAAGTGAGTCGGCCGGGCCGCGTAAGGTTCGGCGGGGTCAATCTGCGGCCGGATCGGACCTTCGGCGGCCAACAGCCGCTCGTCGGCCAACAGGCTCGCCAGCGCAATGCCGCTCAGCCCGGTCGCCATGTTGCCCAGGAATTGCCGGCGGGTTGGCCGGACGATGTTCGAGAAGGGAGGGTACATTGGTTCGGTCCTTTCTGTCGGGAAAGGCAAGGGATTGTGTTGCAACTAGGGAATGAAAACAAACTCATTGGCGTTGAACAGCGCCCGGCAGAGCGCCTGCCAGCCATGTTCCTCCGCGAACGCCAACGCCTCGGACGTTTCTTCGTCCCCGGCCGGTCTTCCGTAGGCCAACTCAATGGCCAAGTTTGCGCGGCGGCTCGGGTCGTCCGGAGCAAGTTCGTTCAGGCGCTCGACGTACAGGTCGCACTGCTGCAAGACGAACTTGCTGTTGAACAGGTTGAACGCTTGCAGCGGGGTCGTCGAGCGGCTTCGCTGGGGCGCCACCTGGCTGCCATCGGGACAGTCGAAGGCGCCGAACACGGACTCTTGCTCTTGGCGGACCTTGGTCATGTAGATCATCCGCCGCCAGTCCTCCGGGCCGTACGATTGCTTAGGGAAGTAGTGGCGGACGTTTTCCTTCTGCACAAAGAAGGGACTGAAGCCGGGGCCGCCCATCGTGAGATCGAGCACACCCGAGACGGCCAGCAGGCTGTCGCGGATCGCCTCGGCCGTCAGCCGTCGCGGTGGAAACCTCCACAGCAATCGCGAGCCGCCATCGGCCTTTATGCCGGCCTCGTTTGGCCGGCTGTCCTGCTGCCAGGTGTTGGAAGTGAGGATCAGCCGATGGACGTGTTTGAGCGACCAGCCATTCGCCACAAGTTCGCCAGCCATCCAATCCAGCAGCTCGGGATGCGTCGGCGCCGTGCCGTTGTGGCCGAAGTCGCTCGGCGTGTCGACCAGGCCGGCCCCAAAGTGATGCTGCCACAGCCGATTTACCATCACTCGCGCCGTCAGCGGGTTCTCGGGGCTGGCGATCCAGTTGGCCAAGGCGAGCCGGCGCTGTCGTTCCGGAGCATCTTGCGGGAGAGCAAGCGACGTGAACGCCGCGACGGCGCCGGGACCGACCACTTCGCGCTTCTGATCCGGTTCGCCGCGATACAAGCGATGCGTCGGTCTGGGCTGCGAGAAGGTGCCGATGTAGGCTTGCTTCGTTTCATTGAGTCGGTTCAGCTCGCCGCGGGCCGCTCCCAACCGCGCCAGCCATTTGCGGCCTTCCGCCGCCTCCGCCGGTGGGACCGCCGCAAACAGATACTTGGGCGCCTCGGCGGATTCCTGGGTTTCCGGACCCATTCGGTCTGCCGAACTGGCAACGAGCTGCCATTGCCCCGGTTCGGTTGCGACTTCGATTCGGTACGCCACGGCAAGCCGGTCGGCATACTGCCCCTCCCGGTCCCGCGCCCAAACGATGCGGTCCACAGCAACCGTCTGGGGCAGTTCGATCTGCACCCAGCCGGTCGGCTTGTCGCAGATCCAGCTATGGGCATTGCCGAACTTGCCGTCGTTGATGTGCGCAAGTTTGTGGATTTCGTAACCGGGCAAGGAGCCGGAGGCGGTCGCTTTCGCTCCACGGCTGGCCAGCGCTACATTGTCCTGTCCGGCGAAGATTTCCAATTCATCGATGCACGGCTGACTGCGATTCGTCTTCTCCACCGTAAAGCGGACAAACCGAGCTTGTACCGGCGAAAACCGCTCGACATTGCGCTTCGCATGGACGGCCGGCCGCGTCGGACCCTCTGTGGGCGTGCTTTGAAAGCGGCTGAGCTTCTGGTCGAGGTCGGCGATCTCTTGCTCCAGCGCCGCAATCCGCTGCTCGGTTTCCGCCGAAGCAGGAACGGCCGCATCACCGTGATGGACTCCGGCAAACACCGCCTGTAGAGCGTAATAATCGGTTTGCAAGATCGGGTCGAACTTGTGGTTGTGGCAACGGGCGCATCCGAAGGTCAGCCCCAGAAAGGCCGTGCCCGTGGTGTTGATCATATCGTCGAGTTCATTCATCCGCTGCATGGCTTGCAACTCGGCGTTGCCCTTCACCTGGTCGTGCGGGCCTCCTACCAAAAAGCCCGTGCCAATCGGCGCGCCGAGCGCGTCGCCGGCGAGTTGTTCGCGGACGAAGTCGTTGTACGGCTTGTCGGCGTTGAGCGCTTCAATGACGTAGTCGCGATACGGCCAGGCATTCGGGCGTTCGCGATTGGTCTCGAAGCCATACGTTTCGCCGAAGCGGACCAGGTCGAGCCAATGCCGCGCCCACAGTTCGCCGTACCGCGGGCTGGCGAGCACCTCGTCGACGACCTTCTCCCAGGCGTCGGGGGATTCGTCGACCAGGTACTGCTCGATCTGTTGCGGCGTCGGCGGCAGGCCGTGCATCACAAAATACAGCCGACGAATCTTCGTCAGCCGGTCGGCGGGGTCCGAAGGTTGCAGGTCGTTCTCGTGCAGTTTGCGCAGAATGAAGGCGTCGATGCCATTAGATACAAAGGGGCTGTCCGCCGCCGGCGGCTCCACCGGCTCGACCGGTTGAAACGACCAATGCGTCAGTTCGACTTGATCGTCGCCGGAGAGTTCCGCGGGCATCTCGGCCCCGGCATTGATCCACTCTCGCAGCACCGCCAGTTCATCCGTCGAGAGCGGGGCGCCTTCGGGAGGCATGACGAGTTCGTCGTTCTTGCCCGCGACGACTTGAAACAGATAGCTCTCTGCTGCCTTGCCGGGCACGATGGAGGGTTCCCCGTAGTCGCCGCCGCGCAACAGCGCGGCGCGGCGGTCCACGCGCAGGCTGCTCTCCTGTTCATCAGGCCCGTGGCACTCGAGGCAATGCTGCTTGAAGATCGGCGCCACGTCCTTGACGTAGTCGACCGCCCAAGCGTCGGAGGCCGCCAACGGCAGCCAGGCGATTGCCAAGATCCAACCGGGGATGAGCGTTTTGCGAGTCATATCGAAAGGCCTTAGTCTTCGCGGAAGTTTGTCTTGTCGTCGGAGGCGCGCCGCAGGTGAAGGTACATGACGTTCTGCTGGCGCCCGCTTTCAGGCTCCAGCCACATCCGGATCTGAAACGCCCGACTCGGCTGAAGGTCGATTTTGGAGAACACACAGCGCTCGGCATGCGCGGCGAGGCTTCCTTCGTACTGCCGCCCTTGAATCTCCAACTTCACCGTTCTTGGCACTTTGGCCGGTTGCAAGAACCCGACGCACTCGAAGGCTCCAGGTTGCTCAACGCCAAGGGTCCAGCCACCGGCAAAATCCTGCCGGGTGAGCACCGTCACGTCCTCATGCGGCGTGCCGATGATGATCGGCGGTATGGCGAAGTCCTGGTCGCCGATGACGTCGGCGAGCCAGGCGTCGTAGTCGGCCCGCAACGAGGCCACGATCTCGGGATGCTCCGCCGCTAGGTTGTTCGTTTCGGAAGGATCCGCCGCCAGGTCGTACAATTCAAACGGAATCTCGGCGGGAACGGCCCTCGGCGTGGTGTAGGTGGGACCGTCCTGCGAGTCGCCGGTGTACAGCAGCTTGTAGCGCGGCCCGCGGACGGTGAAGCCCAGATACGGAATCGGCTTCTGGCCGCGATGCCACTGGAAGTAGAGATTCCGCTCGGGCCACTCGGTTTCTTGCTGCGTCAGCAGCGGCAAGAAGCTGCGGCCGTCGAGTTTCAGATCGTCGGGAATCGACGCCCCGCAGGCTTCGGCCAGCGTCGGCAAGACGTCAATGTGAGCGCAGACATCCTCGACCTTGTGCCCGGCCTTCAACGCAGCGGGCCACCGGACGTAGAACATCGTGCGGATGCCCCCCTCATGAACGCTTCCCTTGTAGCTGTGCAGGCCGGCCCGGTAACGGAGCCCGTTGGGGCCGTTGTCGGTGAGAAAGATGACAATCGTGTTGTCCCGCAAGCCCAAGTCGTCGACCGCCTGAAACAGCCGGCCCAGGTTGTCGTCGATGTTGGTGATCATGCCATACGCCTTGGTCGTATGGTCCGAGATCTTCACCGGATCGGCGGCGGCGGGAAAATCGGCCGGCTTCAAGTGCATCTTTTCATACGGCGCCACGTACTCGTCGGCGATCTGGAACGGGCCGTGCGGGCAGTTGTACGGAATGTAGGCGAAGAACGGCTTGTTGCGCGGCGCCTTGATGAACTCAATGGCCGCGTCGGTGAAGACGTCGGTGCAGTAGCCCTCAGTCGGCACGGGCTTGCCGTTGCGCTGCAAGATCGGATCGAAGTAGTCCGTTCCCGGCGGATCGTCGCCAGCGCCGAGGATGCCGCCACGATGGACCAGCGACTCGGCAAAGCCTTGATCGATCGGCCGGTAAGGGTAGCAATCGCCCAGGTGCCACTTGCCGAAGATGCCCGTGCGATAGCCCGCATCGCGGAGAATCTCAGCGAGCGTGATTTCGCTGCTGCGCATCATCGCTCGGCCGCCGAACGTGTCGGTCACTCCGGTGCGGTAGTTCCAGCGGCCGGTCATCAACGACGCCCGCGTCGGCGAACAGACCGGCGAGACATAAAAGGGATCGACCTCCACACTCTCGCCGGCGAACCGGTCGAGGTGCGGCGTTTGGATCTTCGGATTGCCGCGCACGCCGATGTCGGCGTACCCCTGATCGTCCGTCATGATCAGAATCACGTTGGGGCGCTCCGCCGCCGCGGCTGCGCCGGCGACCAGCCAAGCCAGGCAACCGATCAAGATACTGCGAAGACACATGGGAAAGCCTCGGGGAAAATACTTGATGAAAGGACTTGTCCGGGAAGGGGCCGGCTATTGCCAATCTCCCTGACTCAAGGCGATTGCATACTTCTCCGCCAAATACTGTCCCACCGCTTGCCGGTCCGTGCCGGTCAGCGAGCCGCGATAGATCAACACTTCGGCGATTTCCCCCCGCAGCGGAAACGTGCCGTTTTGGCGCATCCCCAGCCGGATGGTGGTGTTATTCTTGCTGCGACCGTCGTTGCGGGTGGGGGTGCCGCTGGCCACGCCGTCGACGGCAACCAGGCCCCGATATTCTTGGTCGCTTAACAAGCGGGCCGAAAAAATGTGCGGCTGGCCGTCGCTGAATTGCCCAGCCTTCGCCAAGTCGCTGGCGCCGCGCCCGCGGTCATAACCCGCCGGGATGAAGCGGGCGCCCGCGCGGCCGTTGACGTGCAGTTCAAAGTCCTCGAAGCCGCCGGCAATCAGGAATTGGATAGTTGGCGAGGCGGTACGGGCGACGATGAACAACTCATAGCCCTCCCCCAGCAGCCCCAGGTAACTCGGCGTGGAGAGTAGCACCGCGTCGTGGCCGTCGAAGCGGACGGCCGGTTTTCCGCCTATGGCCTGGGCAATCCAACGGGGCCGGCGCTGGGGGGCGTGTTGCGTGGCGTTTTGGGCCTTCTGGTTGTCGCCGGTGAGCATGTCTTCCCAGACGGTGACGTAGTTCTCTGGATCGCGGCGGACCGCGCCGTCGGCCGCCAGCCACAACGTCAGCCCGTCAGTCACCGGCGGGTGCGACTTTTGCGGGAGGGGTTTGGCGAGCGACGTGTCCCCCCGATCCGCCGGCTTCGCGGGGAATCGGGTCCGCTGGGCCGCCGCCAGGCGCTCCA
>JBGTJT010000473.1:0-8433 GCA_041744995.1 Pirellulales bacterium
GGACCGGCGACGACCAGCGGCCAGGGGGCGGCGTGCTCCGGCCATCTCCAGTAGGCCAGCAGTCCGGCGACGACGCTCGCCAGCAGCAGAGCGATGGCGGCCCCAGGCCATTTCGACTTTGTGGAGTCGAACGAGGATGGGGCGGCGAGTCGTTGGACCAGGCAATACCAGGCGATGGCGGCCAACACCGCCAGCGCGAACTGAAACAGCACGATCATCCGGCAGGGAAAACGAAACTTACCGACGACCGGCAGCCAGGTTTGCACCTGATAGAGCAAGCCATATTCACCAAAAGCCATCCACAGGGAGAGGACGGCCAGGGCGACGGCCGCGCCGGCGAGCGGTCGCAGTCGTCCCGCCAGGGTCCAATTGCAGCCCAGCCAGAAGACCAGCGCCAGCGTCGCGCTGCCGGCGTAGAGTCCCAGTTCATGGGTGTTGGCCCCCACCACGCGGTTCTCAAAGGCATAGGGTGCGACAAGCTGCAACAGGTTTAAAGGATGGAGCGAACCGCTGGCGACCGAATCGGGGCTCCAGTCGGTCCGCACCGAGTGCTGCAAGGCGTCGTACGTCGGCAGCAGTTGCACTCCGCCGATCAACAGGCCGATTGCCGCGGCGAACGCCAGCCAGCCGGCCCGCCGCCGCACCATGGGCTGCCAACTTAGATACAGGCGAAAACCGCACAATCCGGCCACGGCCAATAGGCAGATCCAGACATACTGCGGATAGCCTAACAGGATTTGTGAAGCAAGCAGCAACGAGAACAACAGCCTCGCCCAGCGGCGTCGGCCGGTGGAATCCGAGCCGAGGGCCACATCGGCACTCCATAACAGCCAGGGCAGATGAGCCACGACGCCGACGGCATTGACATGCACGTAATGCAGCAAGTTGAATCCGCCAAAGGCGAAAGCCGCCGCCCCGAACAGTGCGGCGGAGCGGTCCAGCATCCAATGCCGCAGCAACACGAACATGCCGAGCAAAAGTAGCGGATAGTTGCTCCAGACCTCCAGCCGAAATGCAACGTCCACTGGCAGCCAACGGTAGAGGGCCAGGTGCCAGGGGTGGTATCCTCCTAGTTGCCCTTCGCCGGTGATATACGTGCCGCCGAAGATCCGAGGCCACCAATCGAACGACTCACCGGCGGCAAGCTGCTGCGAGTAGAACACCCGCAAGGGATAATGGAACGCCCCCAGGTCATCCGCCGTCGGCAATCGTCCCAGCAAACTCGGCGCAGCCAACGCCAGCAACATCGCGCAGCACAGCACTCCCCACAGGCAAGCGAGCGGCGGTTGTTTCTGCCGGGCGGTGATACGGGGCTGGGCGTTGCGGTGCATGGGGCAGTTCACGAGGATGCGCGATACCCAACCATAGCTTGTCGGCCGCATCTGGGAGGTGCGTAGCGATTGTAGCGGTCGCGCCGGCCGCGACAGGCTACGCCCGGGGCGAATCGAGTTGCGATTCGGCGAGGCGGCGGCGCGTGACATAAGGTTCAGAGAGTCAAGTCCGTTGCCTGAACCAAGCACTCGACCGCCACGCCATGCATTCTCGGGATGAACGCGCACGATTCGACGGTCGGCCGTACCTTGCTGCGGGGTGTGTCTTGGCGCTGCTGCTGGGCACGGCGGTGTTGTTTCGCATCGACGGACTTGGCAACGTGCCGGGGGTCAACGGCGACGAAGCCTGGATGGGCGTGCAAGCCGAGTCGCTGCTGCATGGCGAGTCGGTCCAGTGGCGCACGCCGACGGGCAACCTGCTCAACCCGTTTCATTTCGCGCCGCAGGTCGTGTTACACGCGGTGGGCGAACCGTCGATTGCGCGGCTGCGAACGACTGCGCTGGTGAGCAGTCTGCTGGCCATTGGGTTGAACTTCTGGCTGGCAAGCAGGGTGTTCGACCTGCGGGTGGCGATTCTTTCGTCGGCATTGTTGACGTTGCTGCCGATCAACATCGCCTACGCTCGATTCGCCTGGGACGCCAGCCAGTCGGTGCTGTTCACACTGCCGGTCGTCTACCTGCCGTTGTTGGCACTGCGCGAGCGACGCCTGAAATACTGGCTGCTGGCGGCGATCTGTTTTGTGGCCGCCCTGCTGGTGCATCCGACCAACATCTTCGTGGCCCCGATGCTGCTGGCACCGGTTGTTGTTGCCGTCGGGCCGAGAGCCGCGGCGACGTGGAGGCATGGCGAACATCGACTGCGGTTGGTTGCGCTTATGGGGATTGTGTGCGTCGTAACAATGGTCAGTGCAGTGTTGCTTCGATCTTGGCTGCAAGTGGCCGCCGGCCGGATGTTCGACCTCGCGCAATGGCGCGCGTTCAGTGTGCTGTACCTCGATTTTCTCTCCGGCACGACGATTTACCGATTCGTGAGCGGTACGTCGGACGGAAGCGACTGGGCGGCCGCGGTGGGCCGCTTGCTCGTGTTGGGCGTGTTGTGCGCCGCGGGCGTGGGATTCGCAAGGCAATGGAAAAACCGCGATTCGCGAAAGCCGTCGCTGTGGGGGCCGGTGCTGTGGGGCTACGCGGTCTCACTGCTAGGGTTCTTTCTCATTGCCGGCCCGGAAGCGATTCAACCGCACTACGAGCGGTACGCCATGGTGCTGATTCCCGGCTTGGTCGTGCTCGTGTCGGTCGGCCTGCAAGGTTGGCTGTTCCCGTCTGGCGCACGTTCCGCGGCGGTGTTCCGCTGGTCGGCTCTGGCTGTGGCCGCTTTGTGGCTGACGACGTTTCATCTGAATTATTTGTCGAGCATCCGCGCCACCGGCGGCGAGTCGCACCTGGCGTTTCGCACCGCGGGCGTCGATCCCAAGGAGGCCGCGCTGCGGGAAATCGTGGCTTCCGGAGACGGCCGGTCGCCGATCGTGATCGTGGCCGGCCAATGGTGGAATTATTGGCCGCTGAAGTACCTGGCCTATCGTTATCCGCATGTCGAGGTGATCGGACTGGATCAGGCGGAACAGCTTGCGGCGGAACTCGTCGCGGATGATCGATCGGACCGCATTTGGTTCGTCGAGTTCCACGGCAGCCCCCAGCAGTTGGCGGTCCAGGCGCAGTTGCGATCATCCGGCTTCGAGGTCCACGAGACGACCTTTAACGATTATGGCGGTGCGCCGGTGGTGGGTGTCTTGCAGCCGCGGGCCGTGGAATAGCCCCGCCGCCATCTCTCCGTGCCGACGGAAAAGAATTCTCAGAAATCTTTTCAGAATTGTTAAAGCCGCGAATTTGACAACCGGTGAATCGGAACTAGCTTTCTATTAGAAGACAAGTGTGATCCACACGAGTCTTCCGCGGTGAGCCGCTTCCATTGGAAGTTGCTTGCGAAATGTTCCTTTCTGCATGACCATTCGGTTTACGTCTTGGTGATCTGGTTGGGGATCTTTCCGTGCCGCGAGAGCCTGTAGCCTCTCGTCCTCGATAAAGGCTACCCGTCGCAAGGCGGGACGCAAAGTCTAGGGTCGATCGTTCGTATCGATAGCCGGACTGCCGAAGGGACCAGGTCGGGAAACCGGCCGCCCACTGTCGAGTTGTAGGGGTTCTAACTTAATCGTGGGCAGTTAGGATCGGTCATGCAGGCACGCGCCTCGGCGCGGACCGGTCCATGCCTTTGACTGTTGAAGAACGATTCGTGCTCGGCACGGATCGGAACCTGGAGGAATCCCATGAAGAATCTAGCCCTGAAAGTGCAACATTTCCTCGTTTCGGAAGACGGCCCCACGGCCGTGGAGTACGCTGTGATGCTGGCGCTGATCGTGATTGTTTGCTTGACGGCGATCAACTCGATCGGAACCAACGCCAACACGACCTTCACGAACGTCGCCAACAGCATCGGCGGCGGCGGTGGAACCTAGTCTTCTCCGCAGTCACGTTTCAGCCAAGCCCGGCGCGGTCTCGTATCGCGCCGGGCTTGGTGCTTTTGGGGAGCTGGAGTTGATAACTTCTTCAGCCGGCTGAAGCAAAACCCTTCTCCCAGAGGGAGAAGGGTTGCACTTCGAGATCCCTTTCTGCTTCAGACTGTTGAAGTATTGTGAAATTCCCTCCTCAATCCAATTTCTGACCTAGAGTTGAGTAGCGATAGTAACCCGCGCTTGCCGTATAAGCCGGGAATGAACCACTTTGATGAATCGAACGAACCATGTATCTGGGTATCCCCGCGGAATCGATTGTCGGCGCTTGGGAGTTGCTGACGGTTGTCCTCACAACGGCCATGGCCGCACTGCACTGGCTGCTATTTGCCCGCGGTTGATCCGCGCGGTGCAGGCGGCGTTGCAGGGGGAAGGCGCGGCGACTCGACAAGAAAGGCAACAGTAATGGACTGGGGATTGATCCAATCGGTGTTGGTAAAAAGCTGGCCCGTGTGGCTGGTAACGGTCACGCTGATCGTGGCCGCCGTGATCGACGGCTGGGCGCTGAAGGTTCCCAATTGGATTACGTTTCCGCTCATCGCCGGCGGCTGGCTCTATTGCACCCTCGTCGGCGGCTGGGGCGGACTCGGCATGAGCCTGCTCGGCACGGCGGTCGGGTTGGCGCTGTTGTTGCCAGCATACGCCATCGGCGGCATGGGCGCCGGCGACGTCAAGCTGCTGGCCGGGGTGGGGGCCTGGATGGGCGCAACCACCACGTTCTATGCATTCTGTTTGTCGGCCATCATTGGCGGGGTGATCGCCGTCGGCATGGTGATGTTCGCCGGTCAATGGCACAAGCATAAGGGCCAGTTCTTTTACATGATTAACGAGTTTCTCACAGTTCGCGATCCCAGCCGCTTGGCCGAGATCGCAGCGGAACGCAAGAGCAGGATGATGCTGCTGCCGTACGGCATTCCGATCGCCATCGGCACCATCGTCTATTTCGCCATCAGTGGGATGTTGACCGGCGGAGCATAAACCCCAAAGTGTCGGTCGGAGGAAAAGCAGCATGCAATCGCGATTCGAAAAAACAACCAGCCGGATCTCCGAACACCTTGATGGTGCGTCGGTTAGCACCGAGATCGCCCTCAGCGAGGAGCTAGCTTGCAGCCACGAATCTGCCGCTGGCAAGCAAACTAAACTAGAGAACTCTTGCCGGTTCGGTCGAAATAGACGACGAGGCGCCGCTGCCGTCGAGTTTGCGATCGTCGCACCCATCTTCTTTCTGTTTGTGTTCGGCATTATCGAATACGGCCGGATGGTGATGGTCCAGCAGGTGATTACCAACGCATCGCGGGAAGGTGCTCGGCGGGCGGTACTCGACGGCGCAACGGCGGTGGCGGTAGCAACTTCCGTGCAAGATTATCTCGACTCGGCGGCGATCAACGGCAACAGCGCCACGGTGCTGTTTCCCCAAGGCGATCCCGAAAACGCCAGCTTTGGCGCTCCGGTCGAGGTGCGAATCGAGGTGCCGTTTAACGACGTTAGTTGGATGCCCACGCCGTTTTTCCTCAAAGGAAAAACGCTGGGGGCCAGCACGGTGATGCGGCGAGAAACAGTGCAATAGCGGCGGTAAAGCTCGGGCGGCCGGCATGATTGGAACCGGCGGCCCACGGTAAGCTTGTCAGCCAAGAAGTTCCACTTCTAACACAACGAGTCACGGACGACAGTGGGGGAATAGTTCGATGCGTCCAAAATCACTTATCTTGCTGGCACTAGCCCTAGGTTGCGGCTTGGTGGCGTCCATTGGTATCAGCCAGGTGATGAGCCATCAAGACGCAGCCCCGCAAACGGCCGCCGATATGGAACCAGTGCTGGTAGCGCTGCGCGACATCGAGCGGACCGAACCCCTGACGCCGGAAAACGTGGCACTCAGAAACTTTCCCAAGGAGAGCATTCCCGAGGGGGCGGTCCGCGAATTTACGGAAGTCGAGAATTTGCGGCCCAGCACGCGGCTAATCGCCGGCGAAATTATTCTCAACGGCAAGATCGGTTCCAGTGAAAAAGCGACCAAGAGTATTCCGGCCGGATACCGGGCGGTAACCGTCAAGGTCGACGCCACCACCGGCGGAGCGGGGCTGCTCGTGCCGGGCGACCGCGTCGACGTCCAGGTCTTCGCCCGCAAGAACCCCAGCGCCGGAGTGATGGAGAGCGGCACTTGGACCTTCTTGCAGGACGTGACCGTGTTCGCCGTGAACTCCGCCATCACGACCGATCCAGACAATCCCAACCAGACGATGGAAGCCAAGACCATCACGCTGTTGGTCACGCCACAGCAAGCGGCCAAGGTGTCGCTCGCGGCCGAGGTGGGACGCATTCGATTGATCGTTCGCGGCGCCAGCGACAGTACGGAGACCGCCAACTCGGGTGCAACATGGGACGACGTCGTCCGCACCAGCGACAAACTGGACGGCGACGAGGGGGAAAAACCAAAGCCATCCAATCCGCTGGCCGACTCCCAGCCCGCCGACGGCGGCATCTCGCACGAGATGATCGCCGCCTTCAATGCCCAACAGGCCGCCCAGCAAGCACATGCAGCGACCCAGATGGCTGCCGTCGAAGCGCCGCCGTTTGAGATGGTGATCCACGACGGCGCCAACATCCGCGTGATGCAGTTCCGAGACGGCGACAAGACGCCGCTCGACGTTACCCGCGCAACCGGCGGCCAGAACCTCGCGATCCCACAGGCCAATCCGAATTCGAGCCGCAACCCGAATTCCGCGGGGCACTTACCGGCTGTGACTGATCCCGATTTTGTCTCCGTTGACGATTGGGATGCTAGCACCGCGGATTCAGGTTACTCCGATTCTGATGCAAACTCTGCTGACGACGATGGCTCCGATGAGCCGATGTATGACGATGGGCTGGTCGATTAGTTCGACGGTTTCCGTTTGCCAGTGCGTCAAGGAACGACGCTTTCGGCCAGAGATGAACTTGAGCGATTGCGCAAGGAAGATCAAGGATGATAAAACAACGCCCAGGGCGGGCCGCCGTCCCTCCTTCTCGAATTGTCGCTCTGGCCGCGGTCGCCCTGCTGGCTTCCCTGACTGCGGTCGTCCAAGCGCAGCCCGCGCGGCAACCGCTGATGGTGCATGTCTCCAACGACACGCAGCGCCTGGAGATGACCGAGAACACCAGCCGCATCCTCACGATGGACGGCAAGGTTCCGCGGGCCCAAGTGAACAATCCGGACATCGTCCAGCTCACGCCGCTCTCCCCCACGCAGATTCAAGTCTCCGCATTGCGGTCGGGCGTTACGCAGATCAACTTATGGGATGAGAACGACCAGGTCCGCTCGATGGATGTGCTCGTGACCGGCGACGCCCAGGAACTGGTGCAGATTCTGCAAATGCAGTTTCCGACCGCCTCGCTCAAAGTGCTGCCGCTGCAGAACAGCGTGGTGATCAGCGGTTACGTCGACGATCCGCAACAGGTCAGCCGCATCATCGCGATCGCGCAGGACAAATATCCCAAGGTTCACAACAACATCTCGATCAGCGGCGTGCAGCAAGTGCGGCTGGACGTGCAGGTGATGGAAGTCTCGCGGACCAAGTTGCGGACGCTGGGAGTCGACTGGGCGTGGACCAACGGATCGGATTTTGTCGTGTCGAGCGTGGGCGGCCTGATCAACGCCGCCGCGGCTTCGGCCGGCACGGCGACCGGCGTTGGCGGCGATACGGTCCGGTTCGGCATCGTCGATGGCGACAACAGATTCTTCGGCTTCATCGAGGCGCTGAAACGCAACGATCTGGCCAAGGTGCTCGCCGAACCCAAACTGGTGACCGTCAGCGGGCGGCCGGCCTATTTCAATTCCGGCGGCGAAATCCCGATCCTCGTGCCGCAGAGCTTGGGCACCGTCTCGATTGAATACAAGCGCTACGGAACGCAAGTCGACTTCGTCCCCATCGTACTGGGCAACGGACGCATTCGCCTGGAAGTCCGCCCGCGGGTGAGCGAGCTTGACTCCTCCCGCGGCGTGACCATCAACAACACCACCGTGCCGGGCTTTCGGGTCCGCGAGGTCGATACGGCCGTCGAGATGCAAGCCGGCCAGACGCTGGCCTTGGCCGGGCTGGTGCAAACCCGAATCGAGGCTCGGCACTCGGGTGTGCCTTGGCTGAGCGACTTGCCGTGGGTCGGCGCGGGATTTCGCCGCGTGACCGAGGAGAAAAACGAAATTGAACTGCTGATCATCGTAACGCCGGAACTGGTCGCGCCTTTGGACAAGCATGAGTTCCCGGCGGCACGTCCCGGCTTGGATACCTGCAGCCCCAACGACGTCGACCTGTACTGGCGCGGCCACATCGAAGTGCCCTGCTGTGGTACGCCGGGCTGTCTGGGAGGTCCGCATTGTCAAGGCCATCCGTCGGCACTGCCCGGCGCGGCCGTTTATCCGCATGAGGCCGTTCCGCGCGGCGTGCTGATTCAGCCCGAAGGAGAGCCGATGCTCACCGATCCTCAAGCGGGCCGCGGCAACCCGCCGAGGCAATCCGCTCAAAGAATGCAGGCTTCGCCGGCGGTCACCTCGAACGTGTCGT
>JBGTJT010000474.1:0-7451 GCA_041744995.1 Pirellulales bacterium
GGCGGACGATAGAATGCGGACGTCGCTGTCGGGGAGCTTTTCGGCCAGACTGGCCAGATAGCTGCGGAGCACGGGGTTGAGATAGGCGTCGACGCAGGTCGTATCTCCGCGCGAGATCAACTTAATCAACGGCGAGACGCGGCTCGATACGCTCACTTCCTCGAAGCCCCGCTCCCCCGCGATGCGAGCGACCTGCTTTTCGTGCTGCGGATTGCGATAGGAATTCAACAGGCAGACGGCCAGGGACTCAACGCCCTGGTCGCGAAGCTTGCCAAGCTGCGCGCGAACTGCGTCGTCATCAGGGGGCTGCAATACATTACCCGCCGCATCGATGCGCTCCTCGATCTCAACAACCGCCTCAAACAGTGGCAGGCGCTTCTTGATGCTCAACTCGAACAGTTTGGGGCGTTGCTGATCGCCGATCAACAGCGCGTCGCCAAATCCGGCCGTGGTCACTAGCGCCGTGCGAGCGCCGCTGCGCGTCAGCAGGGCGTTGGTGCCGCGAGTGGTGCCCAGCCGCAGCGAGATCGGTGGAATCGTCTCCTCCAAAGTTAGGCCAAGGAGGTAGCGAATCGCCATCAGCGGCGCGACCTCGCCGCTGGTTATCTCATACGGGACGGTTCGCCCGAGAAACTCGGCTGGAACCGCCGCCGCCAATCGCAACGCACCCCGCTGGGCGTCGAACTGTGTGACGATCGAGGCAAAGCAAGGCTTACCATCGGCGTCGAGCAGCGCGATGCAGCAACCATGCCAGTGTGCGGGCGGATCGCCGCGGCGATTCGAGTCGATCAACTCCGCCGGATCGTGGCCAATTGAAGCCGCGCCCTTGACGGCGCCCGAACTGAGCAGCTTATATCGGGCGAGTTGGCCGTCAGGAAAGCGGGCGAAGCAATCGGTGAACGTCCCGCCGACGTCGATCCAGAATTCGGCCGTTGGGTGGGACATGGTGCGTGAAATCGCTACTCGGGGCTCAACAGATCATTCTCGGCCCGGGTCGATAATCGGACTGAGAACTTCATGCATTCTTGTCGATTCCGCGCGATTGGCGCATGTCGGCAAATGCATCATCAAGCGACTTGGTGTTTCCGCGCTCTACATTTCCTCTATCGAGTTTCTTTTCCGCCCACGCAGAACAACTGCGACTCGGTCCGCAGGTACATTCGTCCGTCGGCCACTGCTGGAGTAGCGCGGGAGTTCTCTCCGAGCCGATTGCGGGCCAGCAACTTGAACTCTCGGCTGGCGGCGATCACCAGCACCTCGCCATTCTCGGCGATGCAGTAGATCTTGTCGCCGACGCGGACCGGCGAGCCGGAGATGCCTCCGCCGATGCGTTCGTTGTAGATCGTCTCGCCGCTGTGGGCGTCGATGCACATCACCGTGCCTCGGTCATGAACCAGAAACACCAGGCCGTCGGCGGCCACCGGCGTGGGGACGTAGGGGGCGCCCTTGGAGAACGAGTAGACCACCTCCGCTTCGCCGCCCACCTTAGCCGGCGGACGCACCGCCACGAAGTACGTGCCGCCGCCCCCTTGGCCGCACTGGCCAAGGACAAGATCGCCAACGCAAACCGGCGAGGCGACCGATCGCTGCGTGAATACGTCGGCCGACCAATTCGTCTTACCGGTCTTGGGGTCGAGGCCGCTGATGCCGTTGGCCGTGCTACAGACAATCAGTTCCTTTCGTCCGTCGGCATGGCTGTAGACACACGGCACGCCGTAGGCGGCGCTGCCGCTGTCACGCGGCGTCTTCCACACGATCTCGCCCGTTGCAGGCTCCAATGCGACGATGAAACTTTCGCCCAACTGGTCGTTGGTCAGGATCACCAGGCCGTCGAGCACCATCGGCGAGGTGCCGAAGCCGTGCTGGCTTTTGAACGGCGACAGCGACCTGCGCCACACGAGATCGCCGTCGGCTTGCCGCAACGCCAGCACTTCGTAATTATCGGGCGTCGCCCAGCAGACATACACCCGCTCGTCGTCGACCGCCGGCGAACTGGAGGCATAGCTGTTGCGGGCATGCACACGGTGGGTGTCGGTATCGTAGGTCTTAACCCACAAGCTTTCACCGCTCACTGCGTCGTATCCCATCACGAATCGTTTCGCGCTATCGGGATCGGCGCTGGTGATGAACAACTTGCCGGCGATGATCGCCGGCGAGGAGTGCCCTTTGCCTGGCAATTGAATCCGCCACAGGCAATCTTCCACACTGAACTCCGTAGGCATCTCGTGGGCGCTGCCAACGCCGGAGCCGTTGGGGCCGCGAAATCGGGTCCAGTCCTCGCCTTGAACGGTTGAGACGACGACGCCAACGGCAAGGTAGGCAAACAGAGTTGCGAGCGTCAAATGAAGTTGCTTGGCAAACATGGAAAGATTCTCGCGAGGAAGGTGTCGGCGGGAAAACGATTCGGGGTGGGTTTGCTACTACGCAATAGCTTAGCGTTCGATTTCGTATTCGTCGAGCTTTCGATACAGCGTCGCTCGGCCGATTCCCAGCAGTCGGGCGGCGTCGGCGACGCTGTTCTGCGTGCGCACCAGCGCTTCGCCGATCAGTTTGCGCTCCCAAAAGTCGAATCGCAAGGTGTCGAGCACGGCGCCGCCGACGTCCCGCAAGCCGAGATCGCCCGGCTCGATCTCCGCCCCCGTCGCCAATACGACGGCGCTGTCCATCACGTTTCGCAACTGCCGCACGTTGCCGGGCCAATGATACTCCAACAGTTTCTTATGAGCCGCCTGGGAGAGTTCGATGCCGGCGCGGCCGTGCTGGCGACGAAAGTGGTTGAGAAAGAAATCGATCAGCAACGCGATATCCTCGCCACGCGCTCTCAACGGCGGAATCTCCAGCGTAAAGACGCTGAGTCGATAGAACAGATCCTCGCGAAACTTCTTCTCGCGGACGTACTTGTCCAAGTCCTGGTTGGTGGCGGCAATCACTCGCACGTCGACGCTCACCTCGGCACTGCCCCCGACCGGATGAAACGGATGGCCCTCCAGGATGCGCAGCAATTTGGCCTGGCCGGCAAGGGTCAACTCCCCCACTTCGTCCAAAAACAGCGTGCCGGTGTCGGCTTGCTGGAAATAGCCGGCGTGGTCCGAATCGGCGCCGGTAAAGCTGCCCGCCTTGTGGCCGAACAGTTGGCTCTCCATCAGGTCGGCCGGGATGGCGGCGCAGTTGACCGTGAGCATCGGCCGGTCCGCGCGGCTGCTGGCGCGATGGACCGCCCTGGCGACCAATTCCTTTCCGCTGCCGCTCTCGCCGCAGACGAGTACGCTGCCAGTGGCGTGGGCCAGCCGCGCGATTTTCTCCTTCAGTTGCTGCATGCCTTGCGACTCGCCGACGAGGTCGTCGTAACCGGGACTCTGAGCCACTAGTTGCTGGTAGTCGGTTTCCAGGCTGACTTGCCGTTGCGCCCTGGCATAGGCGACCACCATGATGTTGGCCAGCGACAGAGCGAAATCGAAATCGGCCTGCTCGAAGCGGCGGCGGTCGCGGTAAATATGGATCGCCCCCAGTCGCGTCCCCTCGTGCAGCAGCGGAACGCAGATCGCATCGGCGTAATGTTGCAGGCTGGCGATGGAGTCGCTGGTCCGTTGGCTGGCAACCCAAACGGCATGTCCACGCCGGAAGACCAACTCCGTGAGCGAATCGCTGAGGCGAACCTTCTCCGCGGCGTCCTCGGGGATCACCATCCGCGATTTGAGTTGCCCCTCCTCGTTGATCCACAGGAATCCGACAACCGCCGCTTTGACTCGTTGCTGCAGCAGGTCGAGCGCCGTGGCGACCACTTCCCGCGGATCGCCGCAGCCGAGCAACTTGATGCTCAATTGATAAAGCAGCAGCAGTTCTTGGGCTTGCTTGGGATCGCGGAGCGCCGATAGCGCCAGCAGATCGGTGTCTCCCATCCCTCCCAGCGGCAGATCCTTGATGATCGTCTGCGTGAGATTGATGTCGCCGGCGGCGTCGATCGTGGGGGGCTGGTCGGTAACGCGGAAGGCGAACTCCGTACTCCCGACACGGATCTGATGTTCATCGGCGATGACGGCGGATTCGACTTTCCGACCGTTAATATAGGTGCCGTTGCGACTTTGACGGTCGTTGAGCACCCAGCCTCGCTTCTCGTGACGCAACGTGGCGTGAACGCGAGAGCAGAGTGGATCGGACAGCACGATGTCGCATTCCAGCCCGCGGCCAATCCGGTTCTCGCGACTCGCGTCGAGAATGAAGCTGGCGCCGGCACGTCGACCCGCGATCATCGTCAGGTAGGTATACGTAGGGGGCGACAACAAACTATCCTAAATCGCGCCGTTGAAGGGATTTCTCCCTCCACTATATCAGCGACCGGGTCGGGTCGCATCACGGCCGGGGGACAAAACTCCCTGGGCGCACCGCGAGAACGTCGCCCTTGTCCGGCAGTCGCCGCCGGCCAACAATCATACAATGCCACCGCCAAGCGAGGAGCCGCCCATTGCGTCAACAACGTCCCCTATCCAATAGCCTGCCCGTCGTCAGCCGATCGGCGACGCCGTCGGCAGTATTGCTGGTCGGCCACGGGACGCGCGATCCTTCCGGCCAGCAAGAACTGCTCGATACCGCCGCGTTGGTGCAACGGCTCCTCCCCGACAGCCCCCTTGAAGCGGGGTTTCTTGAGCTTGCCGAGCCGAGCATCCCAGCCGCGTTAGCGCGCCTCTCCGCACGCCTGCCAGGTGATTCCGGACCGCAACCCACGTTCGGTGGCCAACTATTGATAGCACCGCTACTGCTGTTTGCGGCAGGACATGCCAAGCGAGATATTCCCGCCGCCGTCGAACGGGCGGCCGACCTCTGTGGTTTCGACGGCGGCATCCGGCAGGTTGAGCACCTCGGCTGCCAGCGCGCATTGCTGCGGCTCTCCGAACTCCGCTACCAGCAAGCGATTGCGGGCCGCGCAGCGATTGCACCCGAGCAGACGCTATTGGTCTTTGTGGGCAGGGGAAGCCGCGATGAGCAGGCAACGGCTGAAATGCACGAATTTGCCCGTCGGCGGATCGAACGGACGCCCGTCGGTCAGTCACAGGTCTGCTTTGTTGCCATGGCCGAACCTCGATTCGAGTCGGTATTGCAACAAATCTCGGAAGAGCTCCGCTGGGGAAAGCTGGCGAGTGTACGACGCGTTGTCGTGCAGCCACATTTGATGTTCCGGGGTGAACTGCTTGAGCGAATCAAGCATCGTGTGTTAAACCACGTCGGCGGAAAACAGCAGAATCGGCTGTGGGACGACCCGCGAGAGTCCTGTACGGACGAATCGGTCGGCGAGGCCAACGCGGCCGTCGACGCCCGTGGCGTGGAATGGCTTGTCGCGGCGCATCTCGGTTGCCACCAACTACTTGCCGAGGCAATTGCCGCTCGAATTACCGATTATGTCCCAGTAGACGAGATCCCCGAGGGAAAAAGGCTTGCCTAACGATTCTTGGATGACCGAAAGATGAATCTGGGGACGGCAAGTCATTGCTTTGCACAGTCCGAAGGCTCTGAACTATCTGCTCCATTTCACGTAAAGAGGGAGAGATCGGCAACAACGCCGCATAGGAACGACGTGGATTGAAATCGGCGCAGATTGCCGATGTTGCAAAATCGACCCACTCGCGATATCATCACAAGTAGCGTGCTATCTCTATTGCCCGTCTGAATTTATGCTTTCTTGACCAGGTTAAAGTGTTGAGAAGGGGAGAACTTGTCGGGTTTTCGCAGAGCTTTCAAAACGAGGAATAATGCTCATGGCTCGGGTGCTTACCAACCTAGGGAAAGACCGTCGCTGTCAAGTTACTCTGATGCTGGTGGCAATGACCGTCGCATTGGCGGCGATGCTGATTCACAATCAAACTTCATTGGCCGATTTGGAGGCGCCGCAGGCGAGCGACCGGCGGGTGACGCTGGCGGTTGTTTCGCTGCTGAAGCGCGAACATCTTTCCAAGCATGAACTGGACGACGAAATCTCCGAGCGGTTTTTCGAGAAGTTTATCCAGTCCCTCGATCCGATGAAGCTTTATTTTACGCAAGGCGACATCGACAGCCTGGGTAAGCAGAAGCAAGATCTGGACGACAAGATCCGCGTCGGCGACGTTTCGTTCGCCTACGAAGTTTACAATCTCTTCCTGAAGCGGGTTGACGAACGACTGGCGACGATTAACGCATTACTCGACGGCGAGTTCGACTTTACCATAGACGAGTATCTCGTCACCGATCGCAAGCAACTTGCGTTCCCCAAGGACGCGGCGGAAGCCAAGGATCGCTGGCGCAAGCGGCTGAAATACGACATGCTGGTGCAAAAGGCCGACGACAAGACGCCGGAAGAGTCGGTCGAAAAGTTGAAGCGCCGCTATAGCAGCTTCGCCAAGCGGATGCGCCAGACCGACAGCGAGGAACTGCTGGAAATGTACCTGACGGCTCTGACCACCAGCTACGATCCCCACACCACCTATATGTCTCCGGCGACGCTGGAGAATTTCGAGATCAGCATGCGGCTGCAACTGGAAGGGATCGGGGCGGCGTTGCAATACGAAGACGGCCAGACGGTGGTCAGCAAGATCATCGGCGGCGGGGCGGCCGACAAGGACAGCCGCCTGAAGCCTCGCGACAAGATCATCGGCGTCGCCCAAGGCGAAAGTGACGAATTCGTTGACACGATCGACATGAAACTGGGCGACGTCGTCAAGATGATCCGCGGTAAAGGGGGCACGGTCGTGCGCTTGAAGGTGTTGCCCGAGGCCGGACTGGAGCCGAAGATTTACGACATCACCCGAGCCAAGGTCGAGCTTACCGATGAAGAGGCCCGCAGCGAGATCATCGAGAACGGCACGAAGGCGGATGGTTCGCCATATAAACTCGGTGTGATCGATCTGCCCAGCTTTTACATGGACATGGAAGGCGCCCGCCGGGGCACGCCGAACTTCAAGAGCACGACCCGCGACGTGAAGAAAATTCTGGCCGACTTCCAAGCCAAGAAGGTCGACGCGGTGATCCTCGATCTGCGGCGCAACGGCGGCGGCTCGTTGACCGAGGCGATCAATTTGACCGGCTTGTTCATCGATCACGGCCCGATCGTGCAGGTAAAGGATCCCGACGGCAAGGTGCAGCACTACGACGATCAGGATCGCGGCACAAGTTGGGACGGGCCGCTGGTCGTGCTGACCAGCAAGTTCAGCGCCAGCGCCAGCGAGATTTTTGCCGGTGCGATCCAAGATTATCGCCGCGGTCTGATCGTGGGCGACCATGCCACGCACGGCAAGGGGACGGTCCAGAGCTTGTTGAGTTTGGGCCAACAGTTGTTCCGCATCCCCAATGCTCCGCAACTCGGCGCCCTGAAGATCACCATGCAGCAATTCTATCGCCCCAACGGTGATAGCACGCAGAACCGGGGCGTCTTGGCGGATATCGAGCTCCCGTCGTTGACCAGTCAACTCGACGTGGGCGAGTCG
>JBGTJT010000475.1:0-8001 GCA_041744995.1 Pirellulales bacterium
TCGTCGACCCAGTCGTCGGGTTGTCGATCGAAGGAACTCATTCTCTTGTTTCGTTTGCAGTCACAAAGTTCACCTGTCCGGATAAGCTCCAGACGTGTCACATTCGCGTAATCGCCATCAGCTCGGTACGCAGTTTCTTACGCGCTCGACTCACACGCGACAACACAGTCCCCAACGGTATCTCCAGCAGATCGGCCGTTTCCTGGTGGGTTAATTCGCCGACCACGACGAGCAGCAGGCACTCGCGCAGCTCGGGCGAGAGTTGCTCCAGGGCGTGCTGCATCTCATCGGAAAAATCGTTGGCCAGCGGATCTTCGGCGGGAACCGCGATATCAATCGGCGTATCGTCGGAGGTGGTAGTGGGGCGCTTGGGACGACGCCAACGATCGACCACGCGCCGTCGCAGGATCGCCACCAGCCACGCCCTCTCGCTCCGTCCCGGTTTGTAGCCGTGACGGCTTTTCCAGGCCGATCGATACGTCTCCTGAACCACGTCCTCCGCCTCGTGCCGATCTCCCACCAGCCGGTAGGACATGCGATACAAGGCGGCCCCGTGGTCGTCGACCATACGATTAAATTCGGCCTGCGATAGCGACAATGTGAGTTTCCCCAGATATCTCTGGAAGTCTCATGCCCGAACATGCTTCAATACCGCTTGCTTCCCCTGGAGACGACCGCTCTGGCCATACGGCAATCCCTGCGGAATCGGTCCATCCTCTTCACGGCACGCTACGCGCAATGCGTACCACGGTAAAGTAGTTCGCCCAACTCGCGCGAGAATATTCCCAGCGGCGGCGTCGAAAGAGGAGAAGCTAGCTTAACAAATTATGCAGAAACAACTTACGCAAAGCAAGCAACTTTTATCGATCCCCTGCTGCAAGTGACCGGGCAATAGTCTCGACCTCCCGTTTCGATTGATTCAAAGCAGGATAATAATCCCCTCCGATGAACCGCAATGCTTGTTCGTGCGTAGCGTGACATATATAATTGCAATAATACCAAACACTTACGACTCTTTTCCCGTTACCACGGCGGGCTTGATTCTGCCATGACTTCCAAGAATAATCGCGATTACAGGCCCCGAGACTTTCTCAGCCACAAGGAGCAACGCAAGTTGCTGGCACTGGTAATGGGCGTGGGGCTGGTTGTGCTGCTCATTTCCGAGGCCCGCAAACCGGACAAATGGAAATGGTTGTGGGAAGACGAAACGGAGCAGCACGAGCGTTTGGCCGAAGTGGATTATGCGAACTTCGACACCCGCTTTCAGCCCCAGCCGAGTTCCGAGGAAGATGACGATTCGATTCGCATTCTGCCGTTCGACCCAACCATGGTGGAATCGGAACGCTATTACCCAGGGGTCGACGCCCAACTATTGCGCGAGGTGAAAGACTACTCCCCGTTCCTGGCGGCCGACGGTAAGCCGTGGTTCCACCTGCTGGGAATTTTGCAAGAGGCGGAATCTGAATCCTTGCGGCGGCATTCAGGCGGGCTGGTCAGTTTTCTGCAATTATATGAACAGCCGGAGTCGTATCGAGGCGAATTGGTCACCTTAAAAGGGACGATCAAAAGGGCAACTCGCGAATCTGCCTCGCGGAATGCGCATGGAATCGAAGGCTACTATCAACTCATCCTGCAACCGCTCGACGGTCCGCTGCGGCCGATCGCCGTCAAGGTGCTCGAGCTTCCGGAGGGGTTCCCAGTCGACGACGGGATCCGGGAGGAGATCGAGGCGACCGGTTTCTTTTTCAAGAATCTTGTTTACCTGGCGGAAGACCGCAACGACTACGTCATGCCAGTGGTACTGGCGAAGGACATAACCTGGAAGCCGGTCGCAGCCGCCCCACGCTGGGTTCCTTCGTCGTTGATCGTCTGGAGTACGATCGGCGGCACGGCCGTGGTTGCGGCGCTATTGAGCCTGCTGGTCTATCACTTCAGCCAAACCATCAAACTCCCGGGGGGCGCCGCGTCGCACGAACCATTGCCCGGTAACTTCGAGGCGTTGCGCAGCGCGCCCGTTCAAACCGTGGAAGAGCACCTCGGCGGCTTGGCCGACAACGACTGAATCGGCAGCAAAGCACGATATGTTGGAGCGTTTCCCGCGCCGACGGGGCCGATTCGCGAGCGGCATGGCGACACCAGCGGCCTGAGTATCGAATAATAATGACCTCTCTGATCACAACTTGGATGCTTGGCATGTGCCGCTTCGCTGCACTTGCAATGGTGTTGCTGGCGTCGGTCGGCACGATGACTCAAGCGCAAGACTCGGTGCCGGCCGAAGTCGGGGCGCTCGCGGAAGAAACTGCGCCGGACGCCGCGCCGAGGGCGGCGGCAACCGACGCCGAAGCTCCACTTACCCCGCGGGAACTGCTGGAACTGTATCAGATACCGGCCGCGCAGCTCGACGGATTGCAGGACGGCGCCTCGATCCTCAGCAACGCCGAGGAGGCCGACTTGCTGCTGCGCGTGCTGTACCGCTTTCCGGAGATTCCCAGGTTGGTGCTGGAGGACTGGGCCAAACAGAATGCGGCCGGCGGCGGTTTGGATTGGTCGCTGCTGGCCACGGAGCCGACGAAACATCGAGGAAAGGTGTTCAAGCTTGCCGGTCGGGTGATCGGAGTGAGCGAGAACAAATTGGACGACGCCGTCGTGAAGCGTTACCAACTACCAAAATTCTACCGTGTGCGAATGCAACTGGCCGGTTCGACCCGCATCGCCGACGTCTATGCGCACCGCATTCCCAAGGACTGGGAAAACTTGGAGCAGGCGGGCATGCAGGCGGGAGCGGTGGCGATGTTCCTCAAACGGGGCGACTCCAGCGATCCGGCCGGCCCGCTGGTGTTCGTCACCGATCGCGTCGCCTGGTACACCGACTCGCTGCTGGGCGACCTGGGGGTCGACGGCGGGTTGTTCGACGACGTCGCCAACAATCGCGCCATCGGCAAGGGAGACCGCGAACTGTTCTACCAAATGCTGCATGCCGCCGGCATTGCCCAAACCAATGAACTGGCCCGCTATGCCGAGCGTGAGATTGTGATCCACGGCCGCAATCTGCTCGAAGAACGGCGCGCGATGCGGCAGCAGTTGGAACAGATGCAAGCGGCGCTGGATGGAGACGAATCCAGGCTTAAGCAGTTGCTCGATCCTGAGCCGACGCAACTCAAGGCCGACATCCTGGCTTTACAGCGCGAGTTGCGATTAATGGAACTGCGGATTGCCCGCGCCAAGCAAAACCAGCATGAACTGTTTCCGCTGTTGGAGAATCCGAGCGGATTTGAAGGAAAATTGCTGATGTTTCGCGGCGTCGCGCGACGCATTACCAAGGTCCGCGTCGAAGATCCCGACATCGTCGCACGGTTCGACATCGATCATTATTTCCAGATCGATGCCACGGTGGAACTGGAATTCAACGTCACTCTGAAAGATGCGAAAGAAGGCGAGTCGAGCCGCGAGATGTGGTCGTTTCCGGTCACCTTTTGCGCTCGACGCCTGCCGCCCGGGATGCCGACCGGCGAAAACATCAACGAAGAGGTGCGGCTAACCGGCTTCTTCTTCAAGAAGTGGTCCTATGAACTGGAAAAGCAAGAAGGGCAGCAGAAGGCGGAGCGATTCAGCGCACCGATGCTTATCGGCCGCGAGCCGATCTGGATTCGCCCCCCTGCCGGCCAGGAGAATCCCTACAACGGCCTGATCGCCGGCGGATTGTTCCTGATTGCCTTGCTCGGCGTATGGCTGGGCGTTTGGCGATTGGGGCGCGGCGACAAGAAGTTCAAGAAAGAGACCATCGCCCGCACGTATGCCTTGCGCGAAGGCGAATCGCTGGACGAACTCGAAGTGGAAGAGACCGGCGGCCCCGATTTCAGCTATTTGCAGGCCGAGGAGGAATTAATCGCCGAAGAGCCGCCCGCTTCAGCAGGCGAACGGCCAGAGCCAGTGGACGAAGAAGACCGCGCATCGACGCCGTCGCAAAGCGTCCGTGGCGCAGGGCTTTAGGGGACTGACAGGGCAGTTAGAACAGGAGGAAACAAAGAAAACTGAGGAATGCATACCTCTGTTGACTCTGCCCCGCTCTGTTGCCTGAAGAGTCGATTGAAATTGCATAAATCGCGACAAGGACAAGGCTGACAAGGAAGGCGAAGCAGACATATTGCGGAATACGTCGATGGAGCCTGACGTAGTGAGCCGCAGCCGCAGTCCGCCAAATCGGTAGGTTATTTACGGACGGTTCCTAACTACGATCACCTTGTTTGAGCGAACTGAGGGAAAGGAGACAACTGAGAATTCTTTCCTTTGTTTTCTCTGTTTCCTCCTGTTCAAAATCCTGCCTACATTCAGCTTGCTGGGATCCTTAAAGCCCGCTGGAGGCGTGAGGCTTTGAGGCTGGAGGTCGCAAGGATAGGCTGCAACTGGTAACACGCCGTGGTTACTCCGCCGACGCGTCAATGGCCGCTGTTTCTGGGAACAAATGCGATCTGCCGTTGCAAGCGGCGCGGGGTTGGTTCAAAATAGTCGCACACTGCGGGAGCGAAGGATGCGACGAAAACAGATCGATCAGTATAAGCTGGGCGAGATGCTCGGCGTTGGCACCGTTGGCACCGTGTATGAAGCGGTCGACCAGACCACCGGCCAGCGCGTCGCGCTGAAGCTGTTACAGCAGGCGGTCTCCGAGGACAAGAACATCGCCGCCCGTTTCCGGCGCGAGATGGACATTCTTTCCCGCTTGAACCATCCGAACATCGTTCGCTACCTCGGCGACGGCAAGTTGGGCAAGCAGCTCTACTACACGATGGAACTGGTCACCGGCGGCTCGGTCAAGGAAGAACTGCAAATCCACCATCGGCTTCCTTGGCGCAAGGTCTGCGAGTGGGGCGCGCAAATCGCCTCGGCCTTGCAGCACGCGCACAATCACGGCATTATCCACCGCGATTTGAAACCGGCCAACCTGTTTCTGACCACCGACGGCAAGCTCAAGTTGGGCGACTTCGGCATCGCCCGCGACACCGGCAGCGCCGACCTGACCGACGCCGGCCTGACGGTAGGCACCTATGCCTACATGGCCCCAGAACAAATCACCGCTGAAGATCCGGTCTCCGACAAGACCGACCTGTACGCCTTGGGCTGCCTGCTGTTCGAGATGCTCACCGGACGTCAGCCTTACCTGGGCGCGAACTTCGCCCAGATTTTCAATCAGCACCTGCAAGGGGCCGCGCCCCGAGTGCGGAGCCTGGTGCCCGAGTGCCCCGCCTCGCTGGACGCCATGATTCGCGACCTGATGGAAAAGGATCCCGAACAGCGGCCGTTCAACGCCCGCTTCGTGCAAGGCTTTCTGAAAGATCTGCTCGAAAATCCGCCGCAGACGACGCCGGAGCCGAGCCGCTTGCCGGCGGTGGCGACGGGGGTCCACGCCGCCACCGATCAATGGGCGCAGTCGCGCGACGTTTCCTGGACGATGCTGTTCGGCCTGACGGCGCTGCTGGCGTTGATCGTCTTGGCGGCCTGGGCGCTGGGGCGGTAACCTGGCAGCCGCAAAGCGGCAGCGGCACGTGGGAATCGCTCAAAAACTACTTCGGCATTTGCTTAGCCGGACGGCAAGTCGACTCAAGTTTCGTTTTGAGCTGTTACTCCGTCGTCCTTGAGGAGGGCATTCCCCACAGCAGCGTGGCGGGGCCTTGCATCACGTTTTGCGGCGCTGGGATTGCCGTGCCGCGGTAATAGCGCCGCCGCACGGTGTTTCCGTAGAAGTGAAGCGGGCGATAGTTGCGTTCCAGGATCGGCGTGGCCTCAATTGCCGCCCGTTCGGCGCCGCGGGCAATCACAGGACCACCCCAACTTGGCTCAGCCAGTTGCGCCTCGGCCGGACGTGCGTGGCACACCAGCAGCAACAGCGCGCCAACGGAAATGATATGCTTGCGGGCCATGACGATCACCTCGACGGTGCTAACAGACAACGGTAAAAAACTCCGATCGCGCAATCTTTGATCGGCTGCCGAGTTCCGCCGGTGAAGCGCCGCGCTGCTGTTTCGTCGGATTTCATCGCACCGCCAGGGGACCGCAACAGTCGTAGCGATTTTCCCGCTGGCCTGAGGCCAAATAGAAGCTTTCCAGCAGATTGCCGGTATCTTTACTGGTGAAGACCATCCCGAATGGAGATTTCCCGCTTGTAATAGGTGGGCGAAATACTCTCAGAAGCCCCAAGGTTGGCCTCGAAAAATGATTTATTCTCAGCGCTCAAGTTGAAGAGTCGTTTCATGTACTCGACAAGCTCATCCTTGTCTTTCTTTTGCAGCACACGTTTGGCTTCTGACCACTTCATTTTTCGAGTTGGTTAACGTTTCGAATCAGCCGGCCGTGAGCAAACGAGCGAGTGAACGCCTGCCCCGGCACAGACTTGATTATGTACCTCGGGCAGTCGTTCGCCCCATTCTACCAGAGCCGCGGCAGGCAGAACAGACACGGCCACCGCGAGGGCATTACGTGCTGCAAGCCGTAGGCCGGACCAAGCGGCGCAATACACTTTGCCATCAGACGAGTCACAACCGCCGCGCCGTTCCGGCGAACGCAAATGCCAAACACGGCCTTGCCGGAGCGGCGCGGCGGTTGCGTTCATTGGTGGTGGTTCGCTGTATTCGCCGCTTGATCCGGCCTACTGCTTCTCTGCCGGCTACTTCTTCCGCGTTGCCCAACCAATTCCCACACTCCCGACCCCACCGACTGCCGCGATCACAATGTGAGTCGCGAACACACCCAGGGCGGCAGATGCATTTCCTGACGTCGGGCCAAGATAACCTGACGAATTCAACGCCAATTGAATCTCCAGGAGATAGTATTGCCACAGCACCGTCTGCCGCAATGTTTCGCCATCATAGAAATGCATCGGCCAAAAAAGTGCCATCACAAGGAAGAGGATGGCAAAACCGAGCGTGAACCAACGCCACAAACGCCGTTTTCGCCGCGGCGGCTTTTCCGTGCCGGGTGAAGTGGTTTTATTGGCCATGTCGGGTTCGAACTTTCGATATCAAAGCCAGCGAACTTGTATTCATCGCGCACCCGGATACTCATTATCGAGGCGCACGCCAGCCTAATAACCCTCCAATCCATGAGCCTGTATTCTAAGTGAAACATAGTGCCGAGCAATGGCTTCGAACCCACTCGCTAGCGCTTCGAGCTATTATTGCTCGGCCTCCAGCGGCTACTTCGCCAGAAATTTCACGCAGATCGGCGTGGGAACCTCGATTTCGCTCTCCGCGAAGTCCAACTCGCCCGTGTCCTGGTTGATGCGGAACACGGCCACGCTGTTGGTATTCTGCCCGGCGGCCAACAGATACTTGCCGGTGGGGTCAATGCCGAAGTTGCGCGGGGTCTTGCCGCGGATTGGTTCATGTTCGACGAACGTCAATCGCCCCGTCTCCGCGTCGCGCGCAAAAACCGCGATCGAGTCGTGGCCGCGATTCGATCCGTATACGAATTTGCCCGATGGATGCACCTGCACCTCGGCCGTTGTGTTATGCTCCGCAAACCCCGCAGGCAGTGTGCTGATCGTCTGCGCCGCGGTTAGCGTGCCGTTGTTCGGGTCGTAGTCGAACGCGGTGATGGTCGACAGCAGTTCGTTGATCACATAGGCGTGCTTGCCGTCCGGATGAAAGGCAAAGTGCCGAGGGCCGGAGCCGGGCGCGACCTTGGCGGAACCATGCGCCGTTAGCTTGGCGGCGGCCGCATCGAGCCGGTAGATGAATACGTCGTCGGTCCCCAGGTCGGCGGCAAAAGCGAAGGCGTTGTCCGGCGAGACGTTGATCGAATGGGCGTGTGGCGCCTGTTGCCGCTGCTCGTTGACACTCGAGCCTGCATGCTTGATCACCGTGGCCGGCTTGCCCAGCGAGCCGTCCGGCTGGATCGGCAGCGCCGCGATCGAGCCGCCGCCGTAATTGGCAACCAGCACGCAACGGCCCGACTGGTCGACCACCAGGTGGCACGGGCCGGCGCCGCCGCTGGACTGCTCGTTCAGTC
>JBGTJT010000476.1:0-4014 GCA_041744995.1 Pirellulales bacterium
GCAACGTACCCACGACGGTCGGCGGCAAGGCCGCGCTGGCAACGCCAGCAAGCAAGGCTGGCAGCAGACCGCAGCAGACGGCAGTTTGTTTGGCAATGGCGTTCAACACAATTCTCCTTGTGGGCATCGCGAATCGATGTGTCATGTTCTTCATTCGCCTTCCTGGTTTGCCGACGAGCGTAGGACAGTCGAAACCACCCGTTCCCCAGCACCCGCATGCCGGAAAACCCAACGCCCGCTAGCATTTTTCAACAAGCGGAACTCACTGGCTGCGACTCCCAAAAGAACCGCATGAGCGGCTTAATTATCGGGAGAGGAAAAACACGTCAAGGGCAATTGATGCGTTTGCGAAGAATTCGCGACGGCGGCAACCTGCGAACCGTCGTGGCGGACGCTGCCAGCGTCCGGCGGTCAGCCCCGTGGGCCGGTCAGTTATCGTCGGGGCCGCGGACGCCGGCAGCGTCCGCCACGTTAAACGCCCCGTTTCGCAGGGCAAGCCAATGAGGATGCAGGGACTCGAACCCTGGACCTACGGATTAAAAGTCCGTTGCTCTACCGACTGAGCTACATCCTCGCTGTCAACTGAAATCGTTGAAGCATAGCAGTTTATGAGGAGTTTGCGGCGAATTCAAGTAGCATGAAGTCGCCTTTGCGAAAGCAGCGGCGTTGTCTGCGCTTGGTTCGTGATGTCCGAAGCGCTGTCTAAGGGACCATTTCGTGGGCGGACATGTTCACTCGCCCGGCTTCCAGGCCGTCGGTCCGTTCGGCTTGGTTTGCAGGAATTGTGCGTCGACCTCGCGGTACCAGTCATGCAGTTTCTTGCGCAGCGTGGCGACTCGGTCGGGCTGTTCGCCTGCCAGATTCTGCTGCTCGCCGATGTCGTCGCGGAGGTTGAACAACTGCACTTCGCCGTTCTCGTAGTTCTCCACCAGTTTCCAATCCCCTTGGCGGATCGCGCCGCCTGGAAAGCCTTGTTGATTCGAGTAGTGCGGGTAGTGCCAGTACAGCGCTCGCTCCGACGGCTCCTTGCCGTCGAGCAGCGGAACGAGTGATTCGCCGTCGATCTGCTGATCGGGCTGCGGCTGAATGCCCGCCAGTTGCAGGATGGTGGGATAAAAATCCATGCTGACCACCGGCGCCTCGCAGATACTGCCCGGCTTGGTGTGGCCGGGCCAGCGGACGATCAGCGGTTCGCGGATGCCGCCTTCGTAGACCCAGCCCTTGCCGCCGCGGAGCGGCTTGTTGCTGGTCGGCGAACCCTCGCTGGTCGAGAGGCCGCCGTTGTCGCTGGTGAAGAACACGATCGTGTTGTCGGCCAGGCCCTGTTCCTCCAACGCCTCGAGCACCTTGCCAACCGCCATGTCCATCGCCTCGACCATGCCGGCGTAGACTGCATGGTCCTGCCGCACGCGAATCGGCTGCTTGTCATAGCCCGGCCATTTGCTTTCCTGGGCGAAGCGTTCCTTCTCGGAAATGTTCAATTGCCTTGCCTTCTCGGCATACTTTTGCCTGAGATCCTCGCGGGCGATCAACGGAGTGTGGACCGAATAAAACGACAGGTAGGCCAGAAACGGCTTGTCTTTATTCTGTTTCATGAACCGGACCGTCTCGTCGGCCAGTCGGTCGGGCAGGTGCTCGCCGTCGGGGCCGTCCTCCAACCGCGGATTGCCGTAGGGAGAAAAATACTTCTTGCCGCCGTAAGGTCCGCCGCGATCGTGCCCGCCGGCGTTGACGTCGAAGCCTTGCTTCTCGGGCCAAAACTCCTCGGTCGGGCCGAGGTGCCATTTGCCGGCGTAGAAGGTGGCGTAATCTTTCTTCTTAAGCGCTTCGGCGATCGTCACTTCTTCCAACGGCAGTCGGTCGATCAACTCGGCCGGCAGGAACTTGCCCGCCCGCTTGCCGACAAAGTAGTTGGTCGCCTTCACTCGGGTGGGCCACTTGCCGGTCATGATGCTGTACCGCGTGGGGCTGCACACGGGATTGGCCGCATAGCCGTCGGTAAACTTCATGCCGCTCGCCGCCAGCCGGTCGATGTGCGGCGTGTCGTAAAAGCAGTCGGGATTGTAGGCGCCGATATCCATGTAGCCGAGGTCGTCGACCAGGAACACGACAAAGTTCGGCGGGCGATTCTCGTCGGCGGCAGTCATCCGAGCAGGCAAAAATGCCAGTAGGGAAATTAGGCAGGCGAAAATGATTCGAGGGCGATAAGTCATGGTGAATTTCCCAGCAAGGTGCGGCGGGATGGTTGGTAGGAAACTCCAGCATAACAGGTCGCGGCGCTGCTTGCCAACGGTTTAGCGATGATTAGCGGTCCACAAAACGGGACCGCTGATAAGCGCTGATCTTCGCTAATGATCGTGGATGAAAATGATGCCGCATTGAACTACAATGGATGCTATTACCAGTTTGTCATTTTTCCCGAGAACGATCGGCACCGACATGATTCGACCAGTAATCGGCCTGCTATTTTTGTCTCTGCTCTGCTGCGCTGCGAAAGGGTCGGCCGACGAGCCGCGGCAGAACCGCTACAATGTGCTGTTCATTGCCGTCGACGATTTGCGGCCCGAGTTGGGTTGCTACGGGATCGCGGCCGCGGATTCGCCGCGGTTGGATCGGTTTGCTGAATCGGCCGTGTTGTTCGAGCGGCATTATGTGCAGGTGGCGACTTGCGGGGCGTCGCGCTATGCGCTGCTCACCGGCCGCAGCCCGGCCAACAGCGGTGTGACGCGAAACAACAACGCCTTGTACGGACTCGCGGCCGAACAGCAGCCCGGCGCGCAATCCATGCCGGAGTTGTTTCGCCGTAGCGGATACCACACGGTCTGTATCGGAAAGATCTCGCACACGCCCGACGGACGCATCTTTGAATATAACGGCAAGGGGAACGGCCGTGCGGAACTGCCGCACGCCTGGGACGAGCTGCCCACGCCGTTCGGTCCCTGGAAGCGGGGCTGGGGAGCGTTCTTCGCCTACGCCGACGGCAAGCATCGGGAAGACGGCCAGGGCCATTCGCAACTGATGGAGTTCGTCGCCAAAGACGACGACGACTTGCCGGACGGCATGATGGCCAGTGAGGCGATCACCAGGTTGCAGCAACTGGCCGAGCGCGACGAACCGTTTTTCATGGGGCTTGGCTTCTTCAAGCCGCACTTGCCGTTCGTCGCGCCGCTGCAAGATTGGCTGGCCGTGGAGAACCTCGACATTCCGCTGCCGCCGCAGGGCAAGATCGACTCGCCCCATTGGCATGGCAGCGGCGAGTTTTTTCGGTACAAGAATCCGTTCGGTCGGCGTCCGCTAGACGCCGACGCACAACGGCAAGCCCGCCGCGGATACTATGCTTGTGTCCGTTATGTCGACCGCCAGATCGGCCGCGTGCTCGATGCCCTGGAGGAACTCGAATTGGCCGACGACACAATTGTGGTCGTGTGGGGCGATCACGGCTGGCACTTGGGCGAGCAACAGATCTGGGGCAAGCATTCACCGTTTGAGCGGGCGACTCACAGCCCGCTGCTGATCCGCGTGCCGGGCGTGAGCAAACCGGGGCTGAAGACCGCCGCGCTGGCCGAGACGATCGATCTTTATCCGACGCTCGTCGAGTTGTGCCAGCCCAAGTTTCAACAGACCCGCTGGCCGTTAGATGGCAAGTCGTTGGCGCCGGTTCTTACTGGCGAACAGGAGCAAGTCCGCGAGGCGGCCGTCAGCTTCTGGGGCGGCGCCGTGAGCGTGCGGACGCCGACCCATCGGCTGATCGTCTCAGGAAAGAATGTCGAACTGTACGACCATTCCGAAGAGCTGGACGCCATGCAGAACGTCGCCGCCGAGGCGCCGGAACTTGTGAAACGGCTTCGCCAGTACGTGCCTGGGGCGGCACGGAAGTGACTCTCCGTGGCTGCGGCGTCTCGCCGCAGCGTGCCGTATGTTCCGCTACGGCGAGACGCCGCAGCCACGCAAGCCGGCACTGGCCGCCGGCGCTAAATGCCAATTTCGGTGGTTTGGTTACCCAACCGGGCGTCT
>JBGTJT010000477.1:0-7888 GCA_041744995.1 Pirellulales bacterium
GCGCGGGCTTAGGGGGCATGGAGTCGACCGCCGCGCCGCCGCTGTTCGCCGAAGGCTACGACGTGTCGACCCGCCCGCCGCGGCTCGACGGCGTGCCGTTGCAGATTTGGTCCACCAAGAATTTCACCGGCACGTGGTTTCCCAAGGACGACTTCGGCCTGCGGGCCGACCTGCGGCGGGTGCCGCTGGGACTCGACGAAACAGTGGAAGGCGCCGTTACGAACGACTCCGCCAGCCGCTGGACCGGCGCCGTGCTGCTGTTCGACCGCTGGGTGATTCCCTTGGGTAACATCGCCCCCGGCGAGACCGTCGCCATCGACGAGCGGACCGCCTCGCTGGTAGCCGACCAGCACTTCACCCGTCGCCGCCGCGTGGGCGACGAGGACGTGGTGACCACCTACGACCGTGCCTCGCTCGACGTGCCGCGGATCATGGAAGTTCTCATGTTCCATCAGGCGGCCGGCGGCCAGGAATACACTCGTTTGAAGCACCAGGACGAAGGCCGGTTGGATTTCTCGCGGCTGCTCTCGCCCGAGCGCGCGATCCTGCTAGTCCAATCCGACCAACCAGCCGTCGACATCGAGCAAACCAATATTGAGTTGACCGAGGACAACAGCCAACAATGGACGTTCCTAAGATTCGTGATCCCGGTATCAAAATCTGCCGCAAGACAATGATTGTTTTCAGACTTCTGATTGCAGATTTCAGATTGGTCAACCAAAGCCACTGCGGTCTATTCTGCAATCTGAAATCCGAAATCTGAAATCCGAAATCAAACCATGATCAAAGCCATCGACCTCACCAAGAAGTACGGCGACTTCTACGCCGCCAAGCAGATCAACCTCGACCTGGGGGCCGGCGACGTGTTCGGCTTTATCGGCCCCAACGGGGCCGGCAAGACGACCACCATGCGGATGCTCGCCACGCTGCTCGACCCGACCTCCGGCGAAGCGTACATTTGCGGGCATAGCATCTACACCGAGCCGCGGCAGATTCGCCGCATGGTCGGTTACATGCCCGACTTCTTCGGCGTCTACGACGACATGAAGGTGATCGAGTACCTGGAGTTCTTCGCCGCGGCCTACCGCATCCACGGCGAGAAACGCAAAGAAGTGTGCGACAGCGTGCTCGACCTGGTCGACCTGGAGTTCAAGCGCGAGGCGCTGGCCAACACGCTCTCGCGCGGACAGACGCAGCGGCTCGGCCTGGCCCGGGTGCTGCTGCACGACCCGCAAGTGCTGCTGCTCGACGAACCGGCCAGCGGCCTGGACCCGCGGGCGCGGATCAAGATGCGAAACCTGATCAAGCGGCTGCGCGACATGGGCAAGACAATCATGGTCAGCAGCCACATCCTGCCGGAGCTGGCCGACGTCTGCAATAAGATCGGCATCATCGAATACGGCGAACTGATCGTGAACGAAGACGTGGCCGAAGTCATGCGCCGCGTCCGCGCGCAAGCGATCCTCCGCATCGAAGTCACCGGCAATCCCGACACCGCCGCCACCCTACTGGAACAACACCCCGACGTAGAAGCAATCGACCGCGAAGGCACAGCGATCATCGCCAAACTAAATCCGCAAATCGAAAACTACGGCCCGCTGGCGAAACTGCTGGTTGAGAACGGCTACGGGTTACAGCGGTTTCAGGAGCAGGAGATTAACTTGGAGACCGCGTTTATGACGTTGACGCAGGGGATAAGTGCGTAGAGGGGGTTTTTCAGACCCCCTTTTTCACACTTCTCATTGTAGGCCGAGCGAATGGGAGATACAATTTTGCCGTGAGTCGTGACTATTGCCCATTCACTTGTGGTGGCCAATTTAATGAACCAACGAAAGCAATTCCTTGATTGAGAAGCTTCACATCCAGAACTACCGCTCGTGTCATGACACGGTATTCGAACTACGTCCAGATCTGACTGTGCTCATCGGGCCGAATGGCAGTGGCAAGACGACAGTGTTAAATGCTTTCCTGTTGCTTCGCCATTTGGCGTTTGAAGATGTACGGCGACGGGATGCAGAAACCGCTACAGACGAATGCGATATTAAGGTATGGTTCAAAGTCAACAAGAAGCGCGTTATTTTTAATGCAACGATAAAACTTTACACCGAAGCTGATAATTCAGATGTAATTGTTGGGTCAAGTCAGTCATGGTACGCGAAGGATTTTACCGGCAGCGCCCGACGCCTCCGATTGCCGATATCCATCGCGTCAAACTTTTTTGGCCGACACAAGCGTGCGCAGTTATACTGGCACGCCAGTGATCACTTTCGCACGTCGGCACTATCTGAGATTCCAGATGATTTTCACAAGCCTCTGGGTGAAATAGGCGATTTTGTGGTCGACGTCAAATATTACAGCGCGTCGCAGTTCACAAACCCGTCTGAATGTCCAGTCTCGATTGAAGTAGAGAAGGCTGGCTCTACTAGCCGTCCCATCGGAATGCGGAAAGGTCATACTCGATTTTTGTATGATTTGTATCGCGCTCACAAATCGAAGAACAAGGACGACTACGAGGAGTTCGTAAATGTCATTGGCCCCGGCGGTATAGGTTTAGTGGACGAGATTGACTTCCAAGAGATCTCGACGTCTTCCATTGACTACAGCGTTCGATCTGGCGGTCAAGTGCGCGAACTCAAGCGAGAGAAGATACTCGTCATCCCGCAATTTGTGGTTGGGCGAAATGTGCTTTCTCCCAGCCAGTTGTCAGAAGGCACATTTAAGACCATCACTCTTCTGTTCTATGTGATGACGGAGCGAAGCAGTGCTCTACTTATTGAAGAACCAGAGGTCTGCGTCCACCATGGACTATTGTCGAGCATTGTCGAATTGATCAAGACGTACTCAAGGCAGAAGCAAATTATTGTTTCAACCCATTCCGATTTTGTGCTGGATCAAATTGAGCCGGAGCATGTGTACGCTGTCACAAACGAACCCTTGGTGGGTACTACGATTCGGAACATACCAAAGTCAATGTCATCCGCAGATTTGGCAGCTTTGAAGAATTATCTGGAAACCGAAGGTAACTTGGGAGAGTATTGGCGACATGGCGGCCTGGAATAGCACCTTGAAGATTGGCGTGATTGCAGAAGAATTAAATGATGTGGAGGTACTATACGCACTTACCTGCAAAATCGTTGCCGAGGACTCCTTTTGCTTTCGTCGATTCGTGGGCCATGGCTGCGGCAAAATTCGCAGAAAATGTACCGCGTGGGCACTAAATCTTTTGCAAAGAGGATGCACGCACTTGGTTGTGTTGCACGACCTCGATCGTAATGATGAAGCGGCGTTGCGGCATGACCTTGACGGGGCAATTGCAAATCTTGAATTTGAGTCGTCGTTGGTTTTGATACCCGTCGAAGAGCTTGAGGCTTGGCTGCTTTCCGATCCAACGGCGATAAAGAACACTTTCAAAATTCGACGAATGCCGAAGATTCCGAAAGATACTGAGGGGATATCTTCGCCAAAAGAATTCTTGGCTGACATTGTCAAGCGTCATAGTAAGACGACATATCTAAACACGATTCACAATAAGCGAATAGCGGCTAACGCAAGACTATCATCGGTTCGACAATGCCCTTCGTTCAAACCCTATCCGAGTTTCCTCCTTGATCGGTAGCGGGTTACGGGAGCACACGCGTTTCGGCCTCGGTCGCGTGAGTTGCCGGCGCTATACCTCCTGCTCGGCCGAAGGTGTTGTGCGCCCTCCAACCCAGGGCGGCGGCCGAGCGGCGCTTCGCTGGCCCGGCCTTGCCCTGGGCTGTCTTAAGCTTGCCCCTTCAGGGCAGGTTGGGACTATAATCAGGAGAGTACCTTCGGACTCATCCACCGGAAAAGAACCATGAGCGACGATGCTGCACAACTGATCAGCGCCTTCTCTGCCCTGCCTCCCGACGAGCGCTATATGGTGTTTGTTGAGCTTGCGCGAATTGCCGAGATCGATGCTGGCCCTATTTCCGACGACGAACTGACGCAAACCGGCGACGAACTGTTTGCCATGTACGACCGCGAGGAGGCCGATAGTGGCGACTCCGAAACGCGGTGAGGTATGGCTCGTCGATATGGGGTATGCGGCGAAGGTGCGGCCTGCACTTGTGCTGAGCATCTCCATCGAAGGCGTTGAACGGGCGATAACGACTGTTGTCCCTCACACTACCAGCGTCCGCGGCACAAGGTTTGAGTCCACATCGAACGTCAAATGGCTGAAGGACGGTGTCTTCGACGCGCAAGGCATCGGAACCTATCCAACGATCAAGTTGATTCGGAAACTTGGCGATTTGCCTTCCGAACAGTTGGCCGAGGTTGAGAACAACATTCGCCTTCTTCTTTCGTTGCCGTGACGGGCAGTGCGCTGGCAAGTCAATTACCGTTGCGCGCCCGTCGGAGGCAACGCCCAACGCGTTTCGGCCGTCAGTCCCGTGATCTACCAGCGCCACGCATCCTGCTCGGCCGATGGTACTGAATGCTCACCAACGCAGGGCGGTAGCCAATCAGCGCTTACAAAACAATCAATGTCGGCTTCAGCCGACCCGCGTTTGCCACCAGTTTTAACTGGTGGTAACGGTGCGCCGATCAACGCCGATCAACCAGCGGCCGAGCGAACCGCGCGGCGAACCACCGGCGGCATGCCGAGGCCGCCATCGGCCGGGGCCTGACTCAGAGGATGTTTCAAGACCGGTCGAGAAGCCCGGCTGAAGCCGGCTCTTCGAGAACCCCTGCCTCGGCCCACCACCAGTTCAAGCTGGTGGCAAACAGGCGTCGGCTGAAGCCCGACGGGGTGACATCGCACCAAACGGTACCGAGGCACTGACGGCTAAACTGCGACCAGTTGCACAAACCGGGTACAAGGGCGCGGCAACATTGGTCAGTGCCCCGCCGGCGCTGTGCTCGCCCGGCCTTGCTCTGCTAGCTTGCGTTACCCCATCAGGCCAGATCGGGGCGACTCCCTCATTTTTCTGTTCCAACATGTTTCTGTCTTCCCGGTCGCCTCAACAGGGCTTCCGGCCGCATGGCGTTCCTCGCGAACATTATCGAATCGGCGTTGACTAATGCGTTGGGATTGCGTATCTACGCGCACCAAAGTTCTCCTGCTCGGCCGTTGCCGGGCGGTCAGCGCCAGGGATTGCCATGCGCCGCGTCGACCCGACCTATCCGCCACTGCTGCTCAATCCGGCGTTTCGCCGGCGGTTGCTGTTGTTGTGGGCACTGTCGCTGATTTATTTAACGGGTTGCAGTTCGACTCCCTGGTTGGTCCGCACCAATTCGTTGGCCCCGTGGATGAACGAATCGGTGGCCGACTGGGTGAAGAAGCCGTTGCGGCCCTCGGAGCGAACCACCGCCTTGCTGCGGCGGTTGGACTTGCAGTCGCAACTCAACGGCGAGCCGGAGGAATTGCTGGCCGGCCTGCAACAGCACCTAGAGCGGGAGCAGTCGCCGGAGGTGCTGGCCGCCTACGCCGAAATCGCGTTTTTGGCGGGTCAAAAAATCGAGCCGGTCGACCGCAAGCGGGCGTTCGACATCTATGCCGCCTCGGTCGCGCATGCTTATCTCTACCTGTTCGATCCGCGGCTCGCCGAACAGCGCAACGAATACGATCCGCAGTTCCGGTTCGTTAGCAGCCTTTACAACAGCTCGCTCGATCGGGCGCTGCGCATCATTGTGGAAGAGGGCCGACTGCAGCCGGGTAGCGTCTATACCTGCAACGCCTTGAACCATACCATCGATCTGCGGGTAGTCGCCCGCAACGTCAGTTGGCGGGGTCACGAGGTCGAGCGGTTCGAGTTCGTCTCCGATTTCGAAACCACCGGCATCGCCAACAGCTACCGAACCTACGGGCTGGGCGTGCCGCTGATCGCCATTCGCAAGCGTCCGCCGGAGCCGACGCCACCCGAGCGGCGCGCGGAGTTGGAAAAGTTCTATCCCGACACATTGGCCCTGCCAGTGACCGCCTTCTTGCGGCTCGATCCGGCGATGATCGCCGGCCGCGACCGCCGGCCGCGGCTGCGAGCCACGTTGGAATTGATCGATCCCCTGGTCTCCAATCATGTGAACGTGGCGCGCCGGCCGGTCCCGATAGAAAGCGATCTGACCACGCCGATCGCCTATGGACTGGAACAGATGCAGTTCGACGATTTTACCGTGTCGACCTTCGGCATGCTGCAACCCGAGACGGCCCGCGAGCATCATGGATTGTTCATGATGGAACCGTATCAGCCGAACAAAATTCCGGTCGTGCTGGTGCATGGCCTGTGGTCGTCTCCGGTTACCTGGGTGGAGATGTTCAACGACCTCCGCGGCGATCCGTCGATTCGCGCCCGCTATCAGTTTTGGTATTACTTCTATCCCACCGGCCAGCCGTTCCTCTATACGGGGGCCACGCTACGCCGCGACCTGGCGCAGTTGCGGCGGGAGCTTGATCCGCATCGCAACCAGCCTGCGCTCGATCAAATGGTGCTGGTCGGGCATAGCATGGGCGGCCTGGTCTCCAAGCTGCAAGCGGTCGACAGCGGCGACGAGTTCTGGGATCTCGTCGCAAACAAACCGTTCCATGAATTGCAACTCGACGACGAAACCCGCGAGCAGGTGGCCGAGGTGTTCTATTTTCGCGCGAACCCCGGGGTGCGGCGGGTGGTCACGATCGCCACACCGCACGAGGGAAGCCAGTTGTCTAATTCAATGACGCGCTGGTTGGCGCGGACATTCTTCTCGCTGCCGCAACCGCTGGTGCAGTTGACCGATCGGCTCAAGCGGGAGAACAGCGAAGTGCTCAAGCTGAAGCACGAGTTCAATCTGCCGACCAGCATCGACACTCTCTCGCCCGACTCGCCGGCGCTGGTCGCGCTGCGCAACCGACCCCGTCCGCCGTGGGTAACCTACAACAACATCTATGGCGAAGTGGACGAGAAAAACTGGTTCAGCCGCTTCCATGGTCCCAGCGACGGCGTGGTGCCGGTGCCGAGCGCCCAGGCGAAGTTTGCCGCGACGCATCTGGCGGTGCCGGCCGAGCATCAGTCAATCCATCGACATCCCAAGACCGTCCTCGAGATGCGCCGCATTCTCAGAGACCATCTCGCCATGCTCGACCAGGAAGCCGCCACCCGTCACGCACAGCAGCAGCAACACGCAATGTGGATTGCTCACCAACAGCAGCAGCAGCAGCAGCAGTCACCGGCTGCCGGGACGCGAACTGCTGGAACACGGTGGGAGATCGCCCCAGGTGATCGTTCGTCGCATTCTCTGTTCGCATCGCCCGCGTTGGCCGGCGAAGCCGCCGGGCCGCCCGTCGATGCAAACTGGCCGGCGACTCGGGCGGACTCCGCGCAACGATCGCCGCCAGGCGCCGTTATTACCGGCGCGCGACCTCACAGCGAGGGACCGGCCGAACCGGTGCGGCGGTAGCGGCGTGCTCGCAGCGGAACTGCACGCCAGCGGCGTAGGAACGACTCAAGAATAACTTCCGCATTTGCTTGGCGTTGTTGTACGTCAAATTCGAGGCCTGTTTGAACAGAAGGCAACGGAGATAACGGAGAAGAATATTCTCTGTTGACTCTGTACCCTTTGTTGCCTGAATGAGGAGTTTGGTTATGCACAAGTTGTTCACGACAGCCTCCGCTCTTATTTGAGAGGTTATCGGCGCGGCGATTGAAGTTCCCAAGGACAAAGGTCTGCACGCTGCTGCAATCGATTTTCGAGTGTTGTCTGCGCACAGAATTTGAGCGGGGTGATTCTCGCTGGATATACCGATGGGGCTAATGAACAACCTCAACGAGATCAAATTAACCGAGACGGCGTGAGTCGACTGAATCTGCCCAGAGCCAATTTAGAGTGAACTGAGTGGAAAGGAGGCAACAGAGAGTCACTTCTCCGTTTCCTCCGTTTCCTTATGTTCAAA
>JBGTJT010000478.1:0-7834 GCA_041744995.1 Pirellulales bacterium
CGCCCGGGGCGAGATTCTCTCGATCGCTTTCTCCAGCAAGGGTCAGCATCAAGACGCCGGGGCCAAACTGGTGCACTGTGCGCCGAACACCTCGGGGCAGATTATCAGCAAGTCGATCTCCAAGAACGGCGGGCGCAGCAGCTACCGCGGACTGGTCCGCGTCGAACCGGGCGCAACCGGCTCCAAGAGCAACGTCGTGTGCGACGCGCTGATCCTCGATCCAATCAGCCGCAGCGACACCTATCCGTATATTGAAATCGACGAGCAGGACGTGTCGATCGGCCACGAGGCGAGCGTCTCGCGGATCGGCGAGGAGCAACTGTTCTACCTGATGAGCCGCGGCCTGAGCGAAGCGGAAGCGAGCACGATGATCGTCAACGGCTTCATCGAACCGCTGGTCAAGGAACTGCCGATGGAATACGCAGTGGAAATGAACCGCCTGATCGAGCTGCAGATGGAAGGTTCGGTGGGCTGAGGCATGGCCGAGGTCGTCGGATACCATGCCTGCCGGCGCGATTTTGCAGAGGAGTTGGCCTCCGGGCGACTCGCGTTGCAGGATTGGCCGCACAGCACGAATGCGTATGATTGGCTTGGCAGTGGGATTTACTTTTGGGAAGGAAGCTTCCGTCGGGCACAGGAATGGGGCCGTGATCGAGTCAAGGGTGATATGGCAATCGTTGAGGCGAGGATTCAACTGGGGCGATGTCTTGACTTGATGGAAACCGAGTACCTTGCTGTAATTCATCAGACTTATGATTGGCTGGACAATACCTATCGAAATCTAGGCTGGCGCCTCCCAGAAAACAGGGAACTTGGAGTAAAAAGGGGCGTAGCCGCAAGCGTCATCGACATTCTCGACAAAATTAATAGACGATTGTACCCGGCAATTGGGAATATTTCATTCGAGCGACGTGCGGAAAGAAAACTGCGTAACCTTGACTGTTTGGTCCTCAATCAATTCCTCCAATTCACTGATCGTGATCGACCTGAAATGAAATTTGCATTTCAGACAGTCCGCTGTTCTTTTGAAGAAGGTGATCCAATTTTTCCGGGTTCGATGATTCATAGCCAAAATCACATTCAAGTCTCGGTGCGGGAATCCGCTTGCATTGCGATCACGGACATTCATACGTAACGGGAGATAAGCGAATGCTTGACGAACAAGGTAAGGAATTGCTTGAGAAAGCCAAAGCAGCTCTGGAGAAGTGGAAGCAGTTGCCGCCCGAGGAACGCATGCGAGGGCTGCGCGAAGCAGGCATCATCGACGAGCGCGGACAGATCATCCGCAACGGCGCCCCCGACGAGCCAAGCAAATCGAACTGATCCAGGATTGTCGTAGTAATGTACAACAGCATTTCACTCGGGCTCTCGCTTTTAATATGCGGGATGGGGCAGATTGCGGTTGGCAATGATAAGCCATCGGAATCCCGCGACGAGTTGGAGAAGCAGATCGTTGGTTATTATGTGGACGCGCTAACTCCGCAAGAAATCCGGCAACAGTGCGAAGCGATTGTTAAGACTGTCCCCAAAGGGTTGTCAGCCGAAGAAAAAGCCGAAATAGTTGTCGATGCGGTTAAGGAGGTTCAACGTGAACAAGCTGAGATGGGGGTGATTTATTCATATGGGCTCAAAGGAAACCTATGGATCCTTGAAAAGCCACCTACGCAACCTCGCAAAATTCACAAGCTCGAATGGTCGCTCGAAAAGTTGGAAGGTAATTGGCATATCGCAATTCAAACCGATCGCGGGAAAAACAGATCAAGGATACTTTCCGTCACCGACGCCGAATTTGTAACCGAGTACAGCTCGAGCGACGACAAGTTCATCCGACGACTTCGCCGTTTGGATAAACTGCCGGACTGGGCAACCGGCGCGATAACAGATCCTTCCAACGATCAATGAATACCACCAGGAATACAGCAAGTCCTAAAGAAGTTATGTCACAAGCCACCATAGCCGCCGGATTCACCCAAGAAGCCTTCGACGCCTTCGTCGCCGAGCGCAACGAACCAGGTTGGATGACCGACCTCCGCCGGGACGCGTTGGAGAAATTCCTCGCGCTGCCGTTGCCGGATCGCCAGAACGAAGAGTGGATGCGGACCGATATTCGCACGCTGCACTTGGATCGCTACGGCCTTCCGAGTGAGCCGGGCGACGACGTTCCCCGGCCGCAAGGGCTGCTTCGCCGTGGCGTTGAGCTGGCCGGACATGTCGAGACACTCGATGGCTATTTGCAGTCGGCGGAGTTCGACCGCAACTGCGCCGATCAAGGGGTCGTCTTCGGCAGCCTGCCGCGACTGATCGCCGAACATGGCGACAAGCTCAAACCGTTCATGTACAAGGCGCTCGACCCGGGTTACGACAAGTTCTCCGCGTTGCATGCGGCCTTCTGGACCAGCGGCACCGTGCTGTATGTGCCCCGCGGCGTGACGGTCGACGAGCCGCTCTACGCCTTAAGCGCCATGACCGATGGCGGCGTCGATCTGGGGCATACGCTGGTGATTCTCGAAGACGGCGCGACCGCCACACTGCTGGCCGAGACGTCGCACGCCGAAGAGAACGCGGCCGGCTTCCACTGCGGAGGCGTCGAACTGCACGTCGGTCCGCGGGCGAATCTCCGCTACGTCAATCTGCAGAACTGGGGGAGTAAGACCTGGCATTTCGCGCATCAGAAGGGCCGCGTCGGCCAGGATGCCGGCATCCAGTGGACCATCGGCGCACTGGGCGGCAAATTGGCCAAGGTCAATCAGCACGTCGCCCTGGTCGGCCGCGGCGCGCACGCGCAGGTCAACGGGGTGATGTTCACCGAGGGCAAGCAGCATCTCTGCTACCACACGCTGCAACATCACGAAGCGCCCGAATGCCGCAGCGACTTGCTCTACAAGGGCGCGCTGCAGGACCGCAGCCGGATCGTCTGGCGGGGGATGATCAAGGTCGATCCCGGCGCGCAGAAGACCGACGGCTACCAGCGCAACGACAACCTGATTCTCAATCGCGAAGCACGAGCCGATTCCATCCCCGGGCTGGAGATCGAAGCCGACGACGTCCGCTGCACGCACGGCGCGACTAGCGGCAAGGTGGACGAAGAACAAATTTTCTACTGCCAAACCCGCGGCCTCTCGCGGAAGGAAGCAGTCCGCACGATCGTGACCGGCTTTTTTCAGCAAGTCTCCGACCGCATTACGATCGAGAGCGTCCGCGAAGCGCTGGCCGAGGCGATCAGCCTGCGGATTAAAGAATTCGAGTGATTCGTTTTTCTGTCTTTGTTCTTCTGTTCGGAATAGAAAGACAGAAATATAAGGGAACAGAAAAATGGCAAGAAAAGAAACAAAAGGTATTAGCAGCCGATGACAGAATTTCTTCCCGTCGCCAAGGTGGGCGAGTTGAGCGATCCCGGCAAGGTTACCTTGGAGGTCGACGACGAGATCGTGGTCTTGTTCCTGGTCGACGGCGAGTATTTCTGCATCGACGACGTCTGCACGCACGACAACGGCCCACTGGGCGAAGGGACGCTGGACGATCATGCGATCGCCTGTCCGCGGCACGGCGCCAAGTTCGACATCCGCACCGGAGCGGCATTAACCATGCCGGCCACCCGAGCAACCCGGACGCATGAAGTGAAGGTCGAAGAGGGCACCATCTTCGTCAAGCTGGCCGACTAGAAACCGCTGCCCCAAATCTGAAATCAGAAATCTGCAATCCTAAATCTCCCCCGCGAGGCACGCCATGGCACTATCCGAAGACGCTGTGCTGGAAAAACTCAAGAACGTGATCGACCCGGAACTGTTCGTCAACATCGTCGACCTAGGGTTGATCTACGAGATCAACTTCGAGGACGTCGAGGGGGAAGAGCAGAAACTCGTCAAGATCAACATGACGATGACCAGTCCCGCCTGCCCCGCCGGGCCGCAGTTGATCGGCGGCGCGCAGAAGGAAGTCGGCTCGCTGGAAGAAGTCAAGGAAGTCCAGGTCAAGATCGTACTCGACCCGCCCTGGACGCCCGACCGCATGACCGAGGACGCCCGAGACCAGTTAGGGATATTTTGATTTCGGATTTCAGATTTAGGATTTCAGATTGGTGCTGCATTCCAAATCTGAAATCTGCAATCTGAAATCTGAAATCCTTCAATCCACCTCGCACAGCCACTTAATCTTCCACAGCGGGTTGCCGCATTCGCGGCACAGTTCGCCGTTTTCGATCGGCCGGCCCAGGCATTCTTGGCAGTCCTCGACCGCCGGCAGCAGCTTTTGTTGTTCGCTCCGCAGCTCGCAGGCGCGGAGCGTGTCGCCGAAAGCGTTGGCCGTCGCCAGCCGAACGGCCCTCGGATAGAGTCGATAGATCACCAGCGGCGCTTTGATGGATTCCGGCATCGTCTGTTGCAGCACCGACGAGAACAGCAACCGGCGGCCCGCGTCGTCTTCGCGTCGCGAGTAGGCGTGCAGCCGGGCCTTGGCGGCCGGCGGAAACTGCTTGCCGTGCCGCAGGCCGATCAGCCACTCCAGGCAGCGGATCGGCTTCTCCTGAAAATACCCTTGCGTCGTCGCCTCCTCGGCGGCCAGGAAGATCGAGTACAGCTCGATCTCCCACTCGGCCATCTTCATCTCTTGAACCTCGGCCTGCTCCGAAAGCGGCGCCATCATGCTGTCGACGCCGAAATACGCTTCCACATCGTTGTGCAACCGCTTCACGAGCAGCGATCGCAATTGATTCAGCCCGGTATTCAGGCTGGCAATCACCAATTCAGGCCGCTCCACGAGGCAACTTTTCGCCAGTTGCCCCAGGGCATGCTCGGTTCGGATTTGCAGATCTACGGCCATCGATCGTGCCCCTATTTGAGAAGAGTGTGGAGGCTTATGCACGCGTCAGCTTTGAGCAGGAGTTCATTGTACGCGATCCGCCTTGATTTCCAAGAAAAAAATGGCGTTGAACGCGATAGTTTGCCAGTCTTACGCAAAGCACCAATACGCCATGTAAACGGCCGGGGCGCTGCGCCCCGGCCGTTGTCGCTGCATTCCCGCCCAAGATCGGCTGCCGCTAGTCCTGGGCCTTCAGGCGCTCCAGGATCTCGGCCACCCGCCGCTTCTTCGAGGGCTTCTTGCGCGGCGAACTGCCGGAGTCGCCAATCGCCAGCGGCAATGGCGGACTGTCGGTACTGACCAGCGCCAATTCTTCTTCTTCGGCCTCGAACAGGTCGAGCCGCTGCTGAGACGCGTCCAGGCCGATTTGGTAGATGCCGCTTTTGAGCGACTTACGGGCAGGCTCGCCACCGTCGCCACGGTCGAACTCCACCTCCAGCGGCGTCTTGCTGGTGAACTCGGCGACCTCGCCCGGCGCGATCGTGGTCTTCTTGCCGTCGATCAGGCAATGGAACTCGCCGGAGTAGTCGGAGTTGTCGATAGTCACCTCGACGTTCACGCGCCGCAGTTCCCAGCCGTCGTTGTTGATATAGAATTCGAACGTGCCGTCGCCCACGGTGTAGCGCTTGGTGCCGCCGCCGTTGCCAGGGTCGAAGGCCACGACGTAGGAGGTACTCAGCGGCTGCTGCTGGCCCGGCTGCATCGTGTAGGTGTTGCCGGCCAGCGCATAGCTGATCGCCTGGCCGTTCTCCTTGGGATTGATGAGCACGCCGGAAGTCGGCGCGCCGCCGGAGGAGGTATCGAGCACCGGTTGCGTCTGCATGACTGGCATGCCGATCATGTCGCCGACCATGCTCACCGGCATGCCAGCGTTTTGCACGCCGATGATCAGCGTGCCCAGCGGATCCTCGACTTCGCCTTCGGCGGCCAGGTCGGCGAGTTCTCCCATGTCGTTGAGGTCATGCATGGCGTCAACGTGTTCCTCCAGCGTTACCACGGAGGCGTCCCCTAGGGCGGGAAGCCCTTTGCTATCTTTCAATGCGGCCACTTGCTCCTCGAGTTCGGCAAGCCTTTTTGCCTTCCCCGCGGATGTTAACGTCCCGTCGAGCAGATCCTGTTCGTATTTGGAGAACTCCAGCCGCGTTTCCAGTGCGAGAACGGTACCCTCGTCAATTCTGCCTTCCCACTTCTCCAGGAATTTCGCAATATCCTCCGGATCGCTTCCATTGGAAACGATCGACCCCCATTCGATTTCGGCTTGCTGCGGAAGTTTGCCTGCCAGTACATCGGAGTTGATGTCGCGCGTGATCCCCTCATCGAGATTTCCCCCGGCTTTCGCTGCCTCCACCGCCTGTCTGGCGTCCGTCTCGGCACTGCCGGTTACTTCAAGTCCCTCTTCGACCATGCCGTCGACGTCGACGTTCGGCTCCGCCCGCACGACCGGTTGCACGTTATTTGCCGGCGGCTGCACGTTGGGCACGGTTCGTTGCGCCGGCTGCCGCACGCTGTTGCTCGGCACATAGTTCCGCTGCGGACGCGTCTGCGGACGGTACGTGGGCTGCGGACGGGAATCGAACAACGGCCGCGTCTGCGGCTGGCTGCTGGGCCATTGCCAGTCGAAGGACGGCGTGGAGGAGGATGACGTGGAAGGCCGCCGAGGCAGACGCGTTGATGGCTGGGGATCAATGTCGAAACGGTCCCGTGCCCGCTCAACCCAAGTCGGGTCGAATATCCCAGAAGGTTCCTTGGACCGGCGGGTGGTGGTTGGTCCGCGAAATATACCGTCAGTCAAAGCAGAACCACCCGATCGGTTGACGTTTCGACGGTTTTGAATGCCGCCCTGGCCGAAGGCATCGGACGGTGCCATCACCGGCATAGTTAAGGTCGCAGATAGAACAATACACCAGCAACTTCTTGTGACAGCCATGACAGCCCCCTTTCCGGCTGAGCCGATGGCCACGACATCACGCACCTCGCTCAGACCTGGAAGAAAAGGAAAAGACACTGGCGGCGCCTGTCGCCGCCATCCACAAGGGCAGAACCTCCTTCGGACACGCCCCAAGGCGCAGGATACCAAAGCTCCCTCATAATGCAACCGAATGGATGGCACTTGGGGGGGAATTTTTTCTGCCACGCGAGGCCAGGCCAACACTATTCCACATAGCGGTTTACATCGTACCCTGTCGCGGTCACTCGCACCGTCACATTGCCGGACTCCGCGGTATGCAGCACGACTCGCCCCTCGCCGCCGTAGGCGGCCAGTGTTTCGGTCAGATCAAGTCCTCGGCCGCCGCTGACGATCGTCCATTCCGGCTGGCACCAGTCCGAAAAACCTTGCGGCGCGCTGCGGCGGCTGCCGTGGTGCGGGGCCATTAGCACGTCGCAATCGTAGGGAAGCTCGGCAATCACGTCGTCCAGCCCCGGCGATTCCAAGTCGCCGGGCAGCAGGATCCGGCGGCCGTGATACTCGATCGCCAGCACCAGGCTGTTGGCGTTGTCGGATCGGTCGGGCCGCGGGCCAATCACCCCTTTGCCCGTGGGGTGCAGCACCTCGATCGTGACTTCGCCCGCGTCGAGCCGGTCTCCTTGCTCGATCGTCCTCACCGGCACATCGGCCGCCGCCAGCGATTCCAGCAGATGACGCACCCCGGGCGAATCGCTTTCCAACATGACGGGACTTACATAGACCGCGCCAATCGTGAATCGCTCCAGCAATCGCGGCAGCGCGTTGTAGTGGTCGGCGTCGGCGTGCGAGACGACCACCGTGTCGATCCGCCACTTGCCGCGCGACCACAGTTCGCCGGAGATCGCCTCGACCGCCCCGGTTGGATTGCCGAGCCGGCCTGCGTCGTACAGGATCGTCCGACCGTCGGGCAGTTCGAGCAACACCCCACAGCCGTGGCCGACGTTGACAAAGGTGCATTCCAGCGCCGGCTGGCGGTTCGTTAGCGGAGTCCAGGCGAAGCCGATCGCGATC
>JBGTJT010000479.1:0-10020 GCA_041744995.1 Pirellulales bacterium
ATCTAGGGAGTAATTCCGGGTAAATGCTGGCATTCCATGAGAGGGATCGGTATGTTGGCGGTTCTTCTGGCCTTTCATGCGGAGATGCGGATGTTGTCAGAGGAAGACGCAAGCACGACACACGAGGGGGCAACTGAGGCAACCTCGGCCCCATAAAAGATGCTGGCTGAATGCGGTTTGGTCGGTGCAGCCAAATACTCGCAACAGGAAAGAGCGGAGCAATGAACAGCGAAACTTACAGTTCGTGGTTTCAAAAGGTTACCGGGCATCCTAGCCCGCGGGATTGGCAGGTGGCGCTCGCGCGGATGCAGGAGGCTAGGTCGCGACTGATACGAATTCCGACAGGTATGGGAAAAACGGAAGGGGTGATCTCGGCGTGGAGCTATCACCGCGTGGAAAGGGGCAGCCAGTCGTGGCCGAGAAGACTGGTGTGGTGCTTGCCGATGCGTGTACTGGTCGAGCAAACTCGCGATGTTGCAGAATCGCTGGCTGCGGGAATGAACAAGCATCTAGCAGATGACCGCCGTGTCGGCGTGCATACGATCATGGGCGGCGAGGAGACGGACGACTGGTTTTTACATCCTGAGAGACCGGCGATCATCGTAGGAACGCAGGATATGCTGCTTTCCCGAGCAATGAATCGTGGCTATGGCAGTTCGCGGGCGCGTTGGCCGATGGAATTTGGCCTGCTTAGCCACGATGCATTGTGGGTTATGGATGAGGTTCAGTTGATGGATGTTGGCTTGGCGACATCGGCTCAACTGCAAGCCTTTCGTGAAAGTTATTTACCGCAGGTACTTCGCCCCTGCATTACGTGGTGGATGAGTGCAACTTTGCAGCCCGATTGGCTGAAGAGCGTCGATACACAAAAGAATTTCGCCGGCTGGTCGGCTGATCCTTGCACCGCCGAACCGCAGCAACGAAACGGCGGCTTGTTTGAAATAAGCAAGTCATTGGAGCGAGCAGAGTATGCCGAACGCGATTCGAAGGGCTTTGCTGGCTTCATCCTCGATAGGCATCGGGGCCTCGAAGCTGGTGAACATGGCCGAGTGACACTAGTCGTCTGCAACACAGTGCGTCGTGCTTGTGAGACGTTTGACGAGGTTGCCGCGCAAGCGGGCGATGTGGAAGTTCGCCTGGTTCACAGTCGCTTTCGTCCGGCCGAACGGGAGCAGTGGCGCAGTGAGTTTCTTTGTCGGGACGCATGCAACACGAATGCCGATCGAATCATTGTCGCGAGCCAAGTGGTCGAGGCCGGCGTTGACATCTCCGCGGGTTGCATGATCACCGAACTAGCGCCGTGGCCAAGTCTAGTCCAGCGATTCGGACGTTGTGCGCGATATGGTGGGCAGGGGCAAGTGATTGTGGTTGATCGTCAATTCACTGAAAAGAACGCGGCGCCCTACCAATTCGAGGAACTGGAGTCCGCTAGCAGTGCGCTGGAGCAACTCTCAGACGTAGGGTTAACGGCGCTCGAAGACTTCGAAGAATCGCTTGACGATCCGCAGCGTGAGCAGCTTTATCCCTACAAGCCGGAGCACCTGCTGATGGAGTCGGAGTTCGAGGAGTTGTTCGACACGACGCCGGATTTGACAGGCGCGGATATCGACGTCAGCCGCTTTATCCGCAGCGGTGATGAACGTGACTTGCAGGTCTTCTGGGTCGATTTGGAAAAAAACAAGAGACCCAACGCCATTCGAACGGCGGGACGTGCGGAGCTATGTGCGGTTCCATTCTTGAAGGCTCGCGATTGGCTTTGCGGTTCGGAAACCAAGTCCACGCGCAAGCCGAGCCTGACGGGCCGTATGAAGGACCGCGTCTGGGTTTGGGACTGGATCGACGGGGATTGGAGGACACCTCGCCGAAGCGACCTGCTACCAGGCCGAATCGTCTGCGTCGCTTCAGATCGCGGAGGCTATCGACTGGATCGGGGATTTGATCCCGAATCGAAAGAGAAGGTAGCCGAGGTCAAGCTCGATCCAGTTCCCGAGGCTGTTCGCGAGATCAATGAAGCGGATGGGCGGCAGGACAGCGACCGTCTCAGTTTCAATGGCTGGAAGACGATTGCATTTCATTGCCGGGAAACTGCCGAGACAATGGAGAGCATTTGTGGGGCGATCGGCCTGAACGACGCGTTGACCCGAATCCTCGTCCTGGCCGCGCGGTGGCATGATGTCGGCAAATCGCATCCAGCGTTTCAGAACATGTTGCGGCGGCGACGGGCCGATGTCGAAGCATTTTCCGAGCAGCTTCTGGCCAAGTCGGACGATGCAGTGCGGCAAAGGCCAAAATACTTCGCTGATGATGCAGAACGGGATGAACGCGTCGGCTTCCGGCACGAGTTGGCCAGCGCATTGGCGCTATTTGCGATTCTTGAGCATTTTGAGCCACGCCATCCAGCGTTGCTTGGCGACTGGGCCGATTGGCTTGAGGAGCAAAATGAACTTACGGGAGGACATGGAATACCAGCAGAAGGTGACCGTCAAGATCGGTACCCCGCGCTGGTTCGGCAAGTGCTTGAATGCGCGGAGCAAGAGTTTGATTTGTTGGTTTACTTGCTGGCCAGCCATCACGGCAAGGTACGCGCCGGCCTACACGCTTCGCCAAGCGATCAGGATTTTGTAGACCGACTCGGCGACGGACGTGGCTTACCCATTCGCGGAGTTCGCGAGGGTGACGTCCTACCGCCCCTATCGCTTGACGCCGATGGCCCGGCTTTGCCTGCCCTCGAATTAACGCTCCAACCTGCCGCCATTGGCTTGTCGAATCGAACGGGAATTAGCTGGCGGGAGCGAACGTTGCGACTGCAGAGCGAGCACGGTCCGGCTCGGCTGGCCTATCTCGAAGGACTGTTGCGTGCCGCGGACGTTCGCGCTTCGCAGCTAAAGACCGAAGACCCGGGATTAAAGCTGGAGGCCATCGTATGACCAGACATCATCATCGGCTTAGCGGCTGTGCCCCGACGCCGCTGGCCAATTATCTTAAGGCCGCGGGCATTCTCCGCTTGGTTGGCGAACAACTCGATCCAGCCTGCCGAGGCTGGTGGCAGGACGAACAGTTTCACCTTCTCACGGTGAAGACAAAGGAGGAACTGGAGAACTTCTTTTTGGAAGACTATGAGCCGACGCCGCTTGTATCACCTTGGAATAAGGGTTGCGGCTTTTTCAAAGCGAACGATCCTGGGCTGGTTCCACTCGAAACATCAACCGCGCCGCGCTTCGATCGCTTTCGGCGCGGGATTGTTGCATCTCGCGAGCTGCTCGACGAGGTCAGCCGATCCGATGCGATCATTCGCGCCATCAAAGCCCGAACGAAAACGAACAAAACGTTTCAAACGGACGAGCAGCGGCAACTGCTTCGCGAGTCGTTTGCCGTCAAACAAGCTCGGCTCGCGATCTCCGAGCAATTGAATAAGGAAGGGCTCCCGGAAGGCGGCCGCGCCATCCTTCAGCAGGAGTTGGAAACGATCGATTCGATACTCGCGGATACCGACAAACTGCCAACGAAGGCCGAAGCCAGTCAATTGAAGGCCAGCGCGGGATATAAGCGGCTGTTGAACACGGCCGATCGGCGTTTCAAATCGCTCAAGGCAACGTTGATCCCCGATTGCCGTCGTCAATGGCGAGGCCCTCATGCGCAGTGGCTCGCCGCAGCAGTTGTGATCGGTGAGGACGGCACTCCCGATTGGCCGTCGCTCTTGGGAACCGGCGGAAACGATGGCAATCTCGATTTTACGAACAACTTTATGCAGCGGCTCGGCGAGCTGTTCGACGTAGCATCCGAGAATGGCCAGCCACGGCTAAAGACCGTCACGCTATTGCGCCATGCCATGTGGGGTGACGCGACCAACGAATTGGCTGACAACTCGATCGGACAGTTTCAACCCGGGTCAGCGGGCGGGGCCAACAGTTCGACTGGAACGGGCGGTTCGCCGCTGATCAACCCGTGGGACTTTGTCTTCATGTTGGAGGGGTCGATCGTCTTTTCGGCAACAGCGACGAAGAGATTATCACCGGATGAGATTAGCCGAGCCAGCGCGCCATTCGCAATACGTGCGCACGCCGCCGGATTCGCTTCGCCCGGTTCGGAGAAGGCGCAACGCGGCGAGCAATGGATGCCTCTTTGGACACGCCCCAGCACTTTGGGAGATGTCAAGAATTTGTTCAGCGAATCGCGACTTCAGCTTGATCGACATACGGCCGCTCGGCCAATCGATGCGGCCAGGGCCATCAGCCGGTTAGGTACTGCGCGTGGTATCGATTCGTTTGTGCGGTATGGCTATTTGGAACGGAATGGTCAATCAACTTTGGCCGTGCCGCTGGGGAGAGTCGATGTGCGGCAACATCCCCTGTCCCATTTGATCGACGATTTGGCCCAATGGATGGATCGGCTGCAAATGAGAGCCCGCGACAGCCATGCTCCAGCTAGGCTGATGCATGGGGAGCGGACGCTCGCCGACGCGGTATTCGCCGCACTCACGCGTGATACGCCGTCCAACCCCACCCCCAGCCGTTGGCAGGCGGTGCTGCGGGCTGCGGTGGCCATCGAGCAAATGCAGGCCAGCGGAACCGCGATCGAAGCGGGGCCGATCCCGCTACTCAGTCCCGACTGGATTCGTGCTGTCGGTGATGACGTCGAAGTCCGACTGGCGCTGGCGCTGGGAAGTGCGGCGACGCGGTTTAATAGGAGCGGTTGGCCTTCTGATCCGGTGCGGCACCACTGGCTGCCGTTGACCGAAGATCGTTTTCCGAAATTCAAAGTCGGCGAGAAGCGGTTGGTGAACGATCCGCGTGTCGTCGCGAGCGGGCGCGATTTCCTGAGCGACTGCGCAGCTGTTGTCATGCGGCGTTTGATCGAAGCCGAACAAATGGAAAGCCGCAGGTTGCCGTTGCGCGCTAAGAACCGCTTCGGCGCTCGGCTTACCGACTTAGCGGCGTTTATCAATGGCGAGGTGGATTTCCAGAAGTTGGCCGCGCTGGCTCGTGCGTTCATGGCGCTGCGGTGGGATCAAGTACGTGTCGATCATGTTCCCCCATCGTGGCGTAAGGACGATGCCGATGCGAACGCGAATCGGCATGGCGTCAGCCAGACTGAAGAATCCTTCAATTCCCGACCGGATACAGCCTGGTTAATGCTCAGGTTGGTTCATCTGCCTGGGAAATTAGCCGACGGACGTGACATCGCAGTCGAACCGGCCGTAGTTGGGCTGCTTCAATCCGGCAACGCGACGCGGGCGATTGAGATTGCCGCCAGACGCCTGAGAAGTTCACTCGTTCGGCCGCCGCTCTTGACCGGCTTTGCCGATGCGGAAACGTGCCGCCGTTGGGCTGCGGCCATCGTCTTTCCTCTGAACTACGGCAGCGCCCAGTTGGCTGCTCGAATTGTTGATCCTTCACTTCAAGAACAAGGAGCCTTGGTATGACCTATCTCTCGTCGCTGGCAAATGAGAACCGATTGTTGTTTTCCGTACCCTTGAAACCGCTACAAGGCGACCGGTTCCAACCAACCGGCTTCCCTAGCCTTGGTGCCGCCGAATACCAGACCTCCGCCGGCCGCAAGTTGCTCGTCGAGAGCGCGCAGAGCATGGCCAATCGAATGGAAGTCACTTGCTGGGACTCAGCGAACAACAAGCCGGTTGAAGCACTGGCGGGAATCAGCCACGTGACGGTCAAGCGGAACGGGGAGTTTCTGACAGATTCGATGCTTGAAGCCCATCGCATCAACAGTCCCTATTTGCTTGAAGGTAAGGACGCGACCTTCATTACCAAGCTAAAGGAAGAACTCGGCGGACTCGCGGAAGGACCTATTGATCGCCGCAAATTGGCCGACGTCTTGCTGAAGTACGACGTAGGCAGCCTGATTCACGGAGTGTTTCTCGCAAAAAGCGAGCTAGCCGGCGGACGGCTGCGAGTAGCACGTGTTGTGTCCGCGTTCATTGAGGCTTCGCAGGTCGAAGTGGCCGCGTCGGGCGGCGTCAAGAATGACCACGTGAACCCGTCGGGCGACACGAGAAGCGGATTTGGTAACGTTCCTTTCGCGCGTGACGAATACGTGGCCGAAGAAATCGTTTGCCATTTCAACATCGACTTGGCGCAGATTCGCGGGTACGGACTTGATCCGAAAGCAACCGAATTGCTGATCCTATTGTCGCTCTACCGCATTCGAAAGTTGCTCGACGGGGATCTGCGTTTACGCACGGCGTGCGATCTGGAACCAGCCGACCGCGATGGCGTTCAAGCCACGCGCCCCGCAAGTTTCGCGTTGCCGTCACTTGACGAATTGGCTCAAGATGTCCGCAAGGCAATCGAGGCGTGCAAGGACATCATGGTCCACACCACGGTCGCCTTTGAAGATGAATTGAAAAAGGCGAAAGATTCGAAGGATGAACCCGCCGCGGATAGCGATTCCGAAGGCGACAAGGAATAGGAGGGCACGTCATGCCGACATTGCAAATCCGGTTTCCGGCGGGACGATATCACGCGACACCTTCGGGGTGTCACGTCAATGAAGGCCAGATCGAATGGCCGCCCAGTCCTTGGCGACTGCTGCGCGCTCTGATTGCCTGCGGTTTTAATACGCAGCATTGGAGCGATGTACCCGACACGGCGCGAAGTTTGCTGCATAAGCTTGCCGCGGTGGCACCGAGGTACCGTGTACCGAGCGCCGCGGCCGCCCATTCTCGGCATTACATGCCTCTCGGAGTGCTCGATAAGGGGCGCGAAAAAACGACGCTCGTGTTCGATACCTGGGCCGACGTGGGCGACGGATTGCTGACTGTCCGCTGGGATTGCGAACTGGCCCACGCAGAAGCCACGCTGCTCAGCAAGTTGGCAGCCTGCCTGAATTATTTGGGGCGTAGCGAGAGTTGGATTGAGGCAGAATTGGTCGACGATGTCGACGAATCTGGAAGTGATTTTAACGTTTATTGCCATGAAGCAGGTGAACATCCGGGGCCAGGATGGGAGCAGACCAACTTGCTCGCCCCGGTGTTGCCCGATGATTACCGCACATGGCGGGAGCGCACAGTTGCAGCCGCTCTCGAATCGTTTCCGCTGCCAACCGGCAAGAAAAAGCCAACGAAGAAGCTGCTCAGCGAACGACAACGAGCCATCGAGCCATACCCCACGGACTTGCTTGAATGCCTTACCCGGGATACCGTTTGGTGGAAAAATCATCGGTGGGCGCAACCTCCTGGATCGCAGCAATCGCTATATTGGAGGCGCGCAAATCTGCTGGAGGTAGCATCGGCCCCGCGATTAAAAGTAGGGTCTACCCCCAGCATCACAACAATGCTGCTGGCATTGACGACGCCCAGTGGTAGCAAGTCCGCGCTGCCGTCCGTCAAGCGTACACTGCCGCAGGCGGAGCTGATTCACGCGGCACTGGTCCGCAAAGTTGGTCGCGGCAAACGCGTAGATTGCCCCGAACTGACGGGGAGGGACTTCGCCGGGCGTCCTCTACGAAACATGCACGCACACGCCCACGTTCTTCCGTTGGACCTCGATACTGATGGACATATCGAACATGTCTTAATTCACGCTTCCATGGGACTGAGTTCGGAAGCTCAACAAGCCGTTCGATCTTTAACGCAGACATACACCAAGGGCGGCGTCGGTGATTTGCAGGTGTCAGTTGCAGGGGTTGGTGACGCGAAGCAGTTGCTCGCCGTTTCATCCCGGTACCGAAAGGTATTACACAATTTGCTCGGGCAAGCATCGCTAGAAGGTGAAACATGTACTGTGTTTCAGAGTGTCACGCCGTTTGTGCCACCGCGTTTCGTAAAAAGAAGTGGCAAGAATACATTAGCAGGACAAGTAAAGGATGAGTTGCGGTCGAGAGGTTTACCCGATACCAGGAACATCACTGTTCTCGAACGAGAATCGAAAGCTTTTCGTCATTTTGTTCGAGCCCGCACGCGTGGCAACAATCCGCCTCAGCCACGTTTGAATATCGGATTTGCCGTTGAGATTGAATTCGACCGACCACCCGTGGTCGAGAAACTTCCATTTGCTCTCGGCTACGGAAGCCATTTTGGCTTGGGGTTATTCGCGGCTGGTCATTCGACGATAACGAGGACAAGCAATACAGGATGATCAAAGACGTCGATACGTTGACGGGCGGCCTTACTTCGGCCTCGGATGTTTTGGTGCGGAAGGAGCTTCTGATGACAACTGACCTCATTTCAGCTTGGCAAACTCGTTTCCGTAAAGCGGCCGAGGCGGACCAGATGAGCCTGTTGCGCCAACACCTAGAAATGCTCGAACTGCCCGACGAGCCGGCGTTGTTGCTCAAGGGGACGTTGGCGATGGTGCCAGTTTGTTTGGCTTATCGAAATATGGATGGTCATGATCTTGATACGTTCCTTTACAGACAAGCTTACGATCCCGCGCGGTCTCAGAATGCCGGCTACGTGCTGACCTTCGACCTGTACGGGCAGGCTTATGGCCGGATCGCGGTCGATGCCGAGCTGCGCGAATGTGACCTCGCTGACATGTTCGGTGCGTCTTGGATGGACCTGCATCTATGCGGTTACCACGGCTTCTACATCACAAGAGTGGATGCCCAAGAGTTGACGGCCGAAGAGGTCGCCACACTGAAAGAGTTGGTCGAAAACGACTTGTTTTTTGACTATACAGAGGACGAACTGTCCGTCTGGTTCGACGACTCTCGTTCGCCACACTACCTGTACGTTGACGTCAGCGAACGTGATGAGTCGCTGAATGACTGAAACACTACAACACCACAGATCTTTGACAACCTAACCAATACAAAATTCGCAAACACCACGCCGCTTCCGGCTCTGCTTCAAGCCGGGGGCGGCGGTTAGGGGTGTTGCCGGCTCTGCTGCGGGTTGAGCAAAGGCTGCTTCGCTCGGGACTTCCGTTCCGTGCTGCCGGGTTTCGTTCGGGACAATGGTCCCAAGCTACGCTGGCCTGCACGGCCCGGGGGAACGTGCTACGACCCACTCGTTCTCCGCTTCGAGCTTGTATCGCGGCGGCTTGAAGCCACCGTCACTATTTTGCTTGCATCCCTGCCCTCCCCTGCTATAGTGAGGGGGCGACTGCCGGCAGAACCTACTATACACTCTGCTTCGCCACGATGCGGCGGCCGCGCTCTCACGGATGGCTTCTCCCCGTTCATCCGTCGAGAGGCTCACCGATGCGTAACACCTATCTCGTCTGCTACGACATCTGCGACGACAAACGCCTCCGCAAGGTCTTCAAGACCATGCGGGACTTCGGCGACCATCTGCAATACTCGGTCTTCGAATGCCAGATGACCCCCATCGATCTGGCCCGCTGCCGAAGCCTACTTGGCGACATCATTAAACATAACGAAGACCAAGTGCTGTTCGTCGACCTCGGCCCGACCGCCGGCCGCGGCGAACGCGTGATCTCCTCGTTGGGCCTGGCCTACACGCCGATGAACTCGCCGTGCATTGTTGTGTGAGGCTTGAGGCATGAGGCGTGTTCGTACATCTTTACTCATTTTGCTGAAGGGTCTTCCGCTATGATCCAGTCGAATCGTCCGCAAACGAGCGATTACCTGCCGGCACGGATGCTCAATGAGTTCACCTACTGTCCGCGGCTGTTCTTCTACGAGCACGTCGAGGGAGTCTTCGCCCACAATCAGGAAACGATCGAAGGGGCGATTCGGCACAAACGAGTCGACGCCAAACAGGACGAGTTGCCGTCGGCCGCGGACTTGCAGGACACTGATCGACCGATCGCCGCCCGCAGCGTGACGCTCTCCAGCGACACGTACAGCGTGATCGCCAAGATGGACCTGCTGGAGGCCGACGGCGACCAAGTCACGCCGGTCGACTACAAGCGGGGCCGGCCGCGCGAGTTGCCGGACGGTTCGCTCGACGCCTGGGACGCCGACAGGACGCAGCTTGCGGTCGGGGCACTGGTTCTTCGCGAGAACGGTTATACCTGCGACGAGGCGGTCGTCTACTACGCGACCACCAAGCAGCGGGTGCGGTTCGCTGTGGACGAGGAACTCACCGCCGAGACGATT
>JBGTJT010000480.1:0-4839 GCA_041744995.1 Pirellulales bacterium
ATGTCGTCCTTAGGACGACATGTATATGATAACTCGGTCAACATATGATAAGATCTACGATATCGTCACGAATTCTTAAATCGCTTGCCACTGAAAGAAGAGCCGTAGCAGCTGACTGGCGAATCCGTGTGGCCTATATGCGCGTCGCACTCTCCGAGGGATTCGCCTTACCGGATACCAGCAAGACCAATCAGCTAATCCAAAAACTCCACAAAGCTGGTGACATCGAAAGAGTTAGTGGAATCTCTGGCATATATCGCATTACTGTTCCCTACGCTTCGGTACTGCCTTCACCGGGTGAAGCGATCATCCAAGAGGCAAATCCAACCGCTGTGTTCAGCCATTTCACCGCAGCTCAGTACCACAACCTGACCTACGAAATTCCGAATGCATACCACCTGACACAATACCGAAACTCCAAAAAGAGATTGCCTCTGGGGACCACCCCAGAGGATTGGATGGATGTACCAGAGCCGCGCCAAAGGACACCCGATTCCATACACGGCACTCCAGTCCATTGGCACAAAGCCAAGGCTGAGTGGGACTTTGGCAATATGCTAGGCCACGTCCAGGGATGCCCAATTTACATTACCGATGTCGAACGAACGGTAATTGATGCTCTGCGTTTTCCACAAAGGTGCGGTGGGGCTACCGAAGTCCTGCGCATTTGCAAGCGAGCGATAAGCACCATCGACGTTGAAACCCTAATTCAATACGTTGAAAAGTTTGAGCAAACATTGCTCAAGCAACGAGTCGGTTACATTTTGGAACGCGTTGGCATCTCAAATTCCACGCTCAATAAATGGGCCGACAAAAGCGTAAGGGGCAGTTCAGCCAAGCTTTTCGCAAATCTAGAATTCTCCGCAGAATATTCAACTCGCTGGAACCTCTCAATCAACATTCCCAGTGCAATTCTGACGGAACAAAATGAAGACTGATGCCAGATCGCAACTATCCCACTGAAGTACATGAAATCGATTCATGGAGCAGACGTAATGAAGTCTCCACAGAGCAGGGGAGAATTCGCTTCATGGAATACGTAATCTTGAGTTGCATTGCTTCAAACGCGACTACTCGAAATGGGATGGTACTCAAAGGGGGAAACGCTCTTCGATTCGCATACCAAAGTCCACGTAGCACGAAAGACCTTGACTTCACTGCTGAAGGGGCCGGCATCCCTGACAATCCAGAAGGAATTCGCAAAGCGCTCGACCAGGCGCTTCCATACGCACTGCGTCGCTTTAACGTCAAAGCGAAATGCCAAAGGGTTAGAAGGAATCCGAAGCGCCCTGAAGCTACTCGGCCAACTTATGATGTCGGCATCGGTTACCAGCTACCAGATGACCGATATTTCAACGACTTTGACAATAGGGCGGTTCCAACCATAGTCCCAGTAGAGATCACGCTTAATGATCTTGTATGCGACACCCATGAGTGGGTTGATGTGAAGGGGTTACGGGTCTGTTCACTAGAAGATATTCTTGCAGAGAAACTGCGTTCTCTGTTGCAGCAAAAGATTCGCAACCGCAACCGCTGGCAAGACGTCTATGACATTTGCAGTTACGTCCGCAGAGGAGAGCTTGATAGGCAGAAAGTGGCTCGCTTTCTTCAACAGAAATCGGTGATTCGTGAAATCGAAGTCCGAAAATCATCCTTCGACGAAGAGGTGCGAAACCTAGCGGCGCTAGATTACGACACCCACGTAGAAACCGAAGCTCCGAAAGACATTATTCCATTTGATGAGGCATGGGAGGCAGTTAGGTCACTCGTGGAATCGCTAAACATTCCAGAGTGAAAAGGCTTGCTGAAAACTCAGCAGGTAATTGATTCGAAAGCCTACCCATCGGGTTTCCTCCTTCGATAAAAAAGCTGCCAATCGGCCAACAAGGTACCTAAAGAAGGTGGATCACCACACAAACTCGGCTTGCTGGTTGGGGTGGATGGCCGACCAGGCTGGCTCTTGGTCGAGTTGCCCGGCCAGCGCCCGCAGGTCAAGTTGTTCCAGCATGGCCACTGTGATCGGGCGTTTGGAGTCCCAGAACGCGAATGCTGAGAAGAACTCGTGTGCCACGTCGGAGTTCAGCAAGCCGGCCGCGAATTCGGCCTCGGCGGATGACTGGCAGGGGATAAAGTAACAAGTATCGTCGAGTTGGATCGGCTTGCCGTCGCTGGCGCCGACTACCGAGAATCGCAACTGTTTGTAAAAGCCCGAAATCGCTACTTTGTACGGAGCGAACGAATACGGCCCCACGCCGAACACCGAGAATCGCGGCCTGCCCTTGTAGATTGAGCTTTTCCGCCCGTCCAGCAGCTCGGCGTGCGCTTCCAAGTACGCCCAGGTCCGCGGCGCGGTGCGGCGGATGGCCTCGGTGGGCTGGCCCACGGCCTGTTGCGTCAACAGCACATAGCGGCTGGGCTGTTCGACGGCGCCGCTGGCCAGGTGCGAGCTTTTCAACAACGGGTAGAGATGTTCGTCTTCGATATCGACCGTCTCGCCGAGGCCGTTGACCAGCGCGTCGCCCCGCCGGGTAAACTCCATCACCGGGCTGCAATCGTGCTTCACGCCCGACCGCCAGCGGTAAGGGCCGCCGCCTTGCAGATGCCGCCACCGGTCATAACTGGCGACGTCAGCGACCAGCTTATTGTCGCGAAACCCCAGCGAGGTCGCAGGCGAAGCATCGTCGAGATGATCGAACACGGCGCATTCGGTGACGGCATCCGAAGCAGACAGCCGGCAGACGAACAGGCAGGCCGCTACGGCCGCGTCGAAATGGCGGGCGGCGTCGATTGCGTACAACTGCGCCGACTCCAACGCGAGATGGTTTTTCCAGCAATGCAACAACACCTTGCGGGCCACCGCCGTTTTGCAGAGCATGGCCAGCGTGGCGTCGCGGCCTGCAAGCTGCTCCAGCAGCCGGACGATCATCCATTCGGAAATATCGAAGTTGCTCTTGCCCGTCATGGCATCCAGGCCTCGCAGCCCCTGCCGATTCACCTTCTGCGGCAAGTTGCGACTGTCGAGCGTGCCGAGTTCCGAATTGGTCACCCACGGTGGGTTGCCGATCACCAGGATCGGCTCGGGCAGGGCGTCGAGCACGGTCGGCCAGTCGACGGAGAAAAAGTCGGCGCACTGAATCTTGATCTTCGGAGACGACGTTTGAGCAACCGCTGTGGCGGCGTACTCGGGATTCAATTCCAAGCCCAGCAACCGCTCCGCTTGCGGAAACGCACTCTCCGCAGCGACCAGAAACGCGCCCTTGCCGCAGGTAGGTTCCAAAATCGACTGCGGCGACCGACCGCCGGCCATGACAACCTGGAGGACGGCTTGCGCCAATTCCAAAGGGGTCTGAAAATCGCCAAATTGCCTCTGGTCTCGCCTGGAGTTCATGAATCTTACTTTACTTTGAGTATCCCCGGCACATTGCCGGCCGACGTAATCACCCGGCGATATTGTAGTCGCCATTGCAGCGCGTTGGAGATTGTCAGGTAACCGACTTCCGGTTTGTTGCGAAGCACTTCTTCGGCCAGGGAGCGGGCCTCGATCTCGTCAACCGGCAGCAGACGGTCTTGGAAGAAAGCTACCAGATCATCCTCATTGCCATCGTTTTCCAATATTTGCCGGATGCCGGTCGTCAATTGAAAATCGGCCGTTCGCTCCTGTTCCACGAATATGGCGTGTTGTATGTCCAACCGTCCGGTGGAACGGGCATGATCGTCCGTCTTTTCGTAAACGAACACCAACAGTCCGTAGCCAAGGCCGTATATCTTCTGCCGCGCCGATCTGAACGGACAGGAGGATTGCGGCTGGCGTATGCTGGTGACTTTGACGTCAACGCCAAGGTCGGGAAAGTCGATGCCCCTGGCTGAATTCCCCTGCACAAAGTCGTACCGCGCGGCCAGATACATGCGGAACTTCTGTTCAAGATACGTGCCTACCGCCTTGCCGTCTGTTACCCCGTAGAGGGTCGGCTCCTCGACCGCCGATTCGATCTCGGCAAAGGCCTTGGCTTCCTTGCGAAGCGACTTCACGGTCAACGTTTTCTTCACCACCCAATATGCTCCACAAGATTTATTTTTTACTCGCCGTCATTCCCACGCGACACCGGTGGCAGAAGTATAACCTAACTCCACATCTGCCGATCCAGCATCCGATAGTTAATCGCCTCGCTCAAATGCCCGGCCTCAATCCGCTCGCTGCCGTCCAGGTCGGCGATGGTGCGGGCGACTCGGAGGATCTTGTCGTGGGCTCGGGCGGAGAGGCCTAGTTCGTTCATGGTGTTTTTCAGCATCCCTAGCGCGGCGTCGTCGAGTTGGCAGTGTTCGCGGACCTGGCGGTGAGACATTTGGCTGTTGAGCCGGGTGGGTGTGCCGGCGAAGCGGGCGTGTTGCGCCGTGCGGGCGGTGACTACTTGTTCGCGGATCTCCGCGCTGCTGGTGCCGTTGCCGCCGCGGGCGCTTAGCTCCTTGAACGGTACGGCGGGGACTTCGATCTGGATGTCGATGCGGTCGAGCAGCGGACCTGATATCTTCGCCATGTAGCGTTCCACTTGCGGCACCGAGCAATGGCATTCTCGCCGCGGATCGTTGCGGTAGCCGCAAGGGCAGGGATTGAGCGCGGCGATCATCATGAAGTCGGCCGGGAAGGTCGTGCTGCTGAGTGCCCGGCTGATGGTGACCATGCCGTCTTCCAGCGGCTGGCGGAGCACTTCCAGCGTGCGGCGGTTGTACTCGGGCAGTTCGTCGAGGAACAGCACGCCGTTGTGCGAGAGCGAAATCTCGCCCGGCGCCGGCGTGCTGCCGCCGCCAACCAGGCCGGCCTCGCTGATTGTGTGATGCGGC
>JBGTJT010000481.1:0-3212 GCA_041744995.1 Pirellulales bacterium
GCCACTCGACGCGCCGGTGACGAGAACGCGGCAGTCATCGAGTGAGCGGCGCGCCATGCACTATGCTACTTCGCCGACGGCATCGGGCGGAAGGAGACGGCTTGCCGACGCGGCTGAGTCGTACGGCCGAACCTCGACAGACGCATCCTCGCGGATGTGCGCCAGGTGTTGGCGGGCAATCCGGCAATGAACCGTGGCGTGGTCGCCGACGAACGTGCGGCTCAGTACCTCGCCGTATCGGGCTAGGAAAGCCAGCAGGCGGCCATTGCTCACGTCGAACCGGATTTCCAGATCGAGGAAATCCTGGCTCAACGCCTCGCTGACGGCCGTCGCCAGGCGGCCCAGTCCGTCGCCGGTTCGCGCGCTGATCGTCACCGCCTTGGGATACAGATTGCGAATGACTTCGATGCTCGCTCGATCGGCGACCTGGTCGACTTTGTTCAGGGCCAGCAAGGTATCTTTCTCTTCAATCCCCAGTTCCTGGAGAACGCTGTAGACCGCGGCGATCTGGTCGAGCGCCACCGGGCTGCTGGCGTCGGCCACATGGATCAGCAGATCGGCCTGCCGAGTCTCTTCGAGCGTCGCCTTAAAGCTCGCCACCAACTGGTGGGGCAAGTCGCGAATGAACCCGACCGTGTCGCTGAGCAGCACCGGCCCCCAGCCGGGGAGTTGCCAGCGGCGGGTGCGCGTGTCGAGGGTGGCGAACAGCTTGTCCTCGGCCAGGACGTGCGAATCGGTGAGCGTGTTGAGCAGCGTGCTCTTGCCGGCGTTGGTGTAACCGACCAGCGAGACGGTCATGTGCCCTTCGCGACCGGCGACCACCCGCTCCTTGCGATCCTCGATCACTTCCAGCTTGCGGCGGAGATCGACGATCCGCTTCTCGACCAGGCGGCGGTCCTCTTCCAACTGCTTTTCACCCGGGCCGCGCATGCCGTTGCCCGCCTTGATCCGCGACAGGTGGGTCCACATCCGCTTCAACCGCGGCAGCGAATACTGCAGTTGGGCGAGTTCCACCGCCAGGCGGGCTTCGTGCGTTTGGGCGCGGTTGGCGAAGATGTCGAGAATCAACTCCGTGCGATCGAGCACCTTGGTGTTGGTGGCCTTCTCCAGGTTGCGGGTCTGGGCCGGCGACAGGTCGTTGTCGAACAGCACCACATCGGCCTCCTGGCTGTCAACCAGCGCCTGCAACTCTTCCAGCTTGCCTTTGCCCAGATACGTGGCCGTGTCGGGCACCTCGCGGCGTTGGGTCAACTTGCCGACCACTCGCGAGCCGGCCGTTTCGGCCAGACCCTCCAACTCTTCGAGCGGATCGGCAGTAACTTCCTTGCCCGGCAATAGCACGCCAACCAGGACGGCCGCTTCGGAGCGGACGCCCACGGTACGATTCATTTCCTTCACGCTGTTGTCTTTCCTCCGGTACGAACTTGGAAACCAAGACTGCTTCCATTATATCTGCCGGACCGATCGGGGAACAATCAATCATGCGGCGTCGCTTGTTGGACGAGCCGAACCCCCGATTGGTTCGCGCCGGCAAGGGGGCGAGAGTCCCGGTGACGTCGGCACGTAGCGGAAGTCGCCTAGACTTCCGAGCGGGATGGCAACGCTCTCAATTCTAGGCGAATTCAGCTACATTATTTACGCGTGCCGCGGACCTTGCGGTGGACCGCCACCTGCGCCGATGTGTCGCAGGTGACCAGCAGTGCTCCGTCGCGGGCGGTGCGGAGGAATATCTGATCGATCGCCCGCCGCTCGCCCGGCCAAGGGTAGGCGAAGATCACATCGAAGTCGTCGACGTCGAAGCCGAGTTCCTCGTAGGCGGCCTCCCCTTCGGTGTCGAGCCAGGCGAACTCCTCGAAATCGACCTCCACGTTGAGGTGTTCCGGCACGAAGCTGCCGCAGACGAACACCGGCGCCAGCTCGTAGTCGTCGGCCAATTGGCGGGCCGCCTCGACCAGTTCCGGCTCGATCTCGATGCCGTAGGCCGCAAAGCCGAGCGTCGAAGCCAGGCAGGCCGCCGCGCCCAGTCCGCTGCCCCATTCGCAGAACATATTGCCCGGCAGCAGGCGATGCTCCGCCAGCATCCGCAAGGCGGGATAGATTGCCCGAGGGTCGCTCGGCACGAAGGCGTCGAGTTCGCCCCGCCGCGCTTCGAGCAGATAGTCGCTGCGGGCCAGCGCGTCGTCGCAAAAGGCTTCGATTTCCGGCGGCAGCGGATCGGCGGTGACCGGCAGCGAGAGTTCTACCAACGGCATCGCCTAAGATCCTAGATGGTGTGAACGTCGCCGATTAAAACTTGCGTCCGCATTTGGGGCAGCGAACCGCGTCCCGCGCCAGCTTGTGCTGGCAATGGGGGCAGGGAAAGGTGTTCGGCGGCGGCGGCAGTTGCGCGCGACCGCCGAAGATCAAAGCCACGCCGATCCCGACGCAGGCCGCCACGAAGCCGGTGAGTATTCCTAGCAGCAACAGAAAATCCACGGTCCCGACCCGCCCGCATCGATCACAAATATAAAAGGTTTCAGGACACGTAACACTTCCGCCATCTGAAGTATGAGGACGGCAGGAGAATCTGGCAAAAAGATTTTGGGGCAAAAAGATGAAAGGCATTCGCCGCCAACCGCATTATTTGAGCTAAGCATCCCAGACCACGAAAGTGCATCTTACCGGCGAGATCCGGACAGCTTAGTTAAATGCAAAATCCAAGCGACCACCATATTTTTGCCCTCAAATCTTTTTGCCAGTCCTTGGAGGAGTAGTCAATCGCCAGCAATCGCATAACTTCACTCGGCTGAAGTGTTACCACGACACGATACCATTTCGGCGGCGGGAAGCAAGCAGCCCGAGGCTCTAGGAGTGGAAGTTAGCTGTCAGCGATCAGCTATCAGCGATCAGCAAGGAAGAGCGCGGTTGCTGATTGCTGACGGCTGATCGCTGATCGCTGATCGCTGATTCAACTCAAGCAGCCGGGCAGTCGGAAATTCGCGGATGGTGCTCCTTGGCGTCGGGCAAGGCCGCCGGTTGCTGATCATGTACCTCGTGCAGCAGGGCGCGAATTTGTTCGATGCTGACCGGCTTCACCAAATGCCGATCGAAACCGGCCGCCCGCACTTCGGCTATGTCTTCCTCGCCGCCGTAGCCGGTCAAGGCGGCCAGGAAGAGGCCGTCGTTCTCGCGATCGGCGCGGAGCCGCCGCGCCAGTTGGCAGCCGTCCATGT
>JBGTJT010000482.1:0-11172 GCA_041744995.1 Pirellulales bacterium
AACTGTCCTGGCAGACCCTTAAAGCCCTGGCCGAGTGAGCCGTGACACGTTATGCGGCGGCTTTTTTGCGTTGAATCTCTTCCAGGTTTTGCAAATGGCCGCGGGCGGCGCCCAGCGCCTCTTGGGCCAGCGAATGGACCGGCGGGTCGGTCGATAAGGCCGGCAGCAGCGATTTGATCTCTTCGATCAACTGCCGCTGGTAGACGATCAATTCGCGAAGCAGAAAATCGAGCGACAGGTCGTGCAGATCGGTGAACTCCATGGAGAATTCACCCAACTCGATCAGGCCGCCGCGACGCTGAATCCAGTCGGCGCAGATCGAAGCGATCCGCTCATGGTCGGCCAGGATGTCTCGCACCGCGGCAATCCGCTCGTCGCTCCCCTCGCGCGCCCACGGCTCGGCGTGCCGCAGGTACATCGGCAGCGAGCGGTAGTGGAGTTGCAGGAGTTGGTTTAGGGCGTCGAGCATATATTGCGAATTGCTTATTTGTTATTTGTTATTGCTGAAAGTTGATCGCTTCTTCCTTATTGCAACAACTGTGAGCAGGCGGCTCGTGCCCATTCGTTGAGGCCGTTCCAGTTGAAGATCAGCAGCAGCACCGGCGCGGTAACCAGCGCCACGTAGGCGCCGGAGAGCGACAGCATCGGAAAGTGGACCGGGCCGCGGGTGTCCGGCTCTTCGTCCATGATCATCACCTTGGCCACCCGCAGATAATAGTACAAGCTGATCGCCGTGTTAATGCCGGCGACGACCAACAGCCACATCAGGTTCGCCTCGACCAGCGCTTCAAAAATGGCGAACTTGCCAAGGAAGCCGGCCAGCGGCGGGATGCCGACCAGGCTGAACAGGATCGCCGTAAAGCAGACCACCACGCCCGGCGAGGTGCGGATCAGGCCGGCGTAGTCGGCAATTTCCTCGCTGAACATCTGGTTGCGCAGGAAGGCCACGATGGCGAACGCCCCCAGGTTCATGAAAAGGTAGATTGTCAGGTAGAGCACGAGTGTGGAGACGGCCTTGGTGGCGGCGGACGGATCACTGGCCAGCAGCACCAAGGCGGCCGAAACCGGCATCATCATGTAACCGGCGTGCGCGATCGTCGAGTAGGCCAACAGCCGCTTGATATTCGTCTGTCCGAAAGCGGCCAGGTTGCCGAACGTGCAGGTGACCGCCGCCATGATCGCGATCAGCAGCGCCACGAAGCTCCGCGAGCCGGCCAGCCCTGCGGTCATGTCGTCAGCCGCCGGTTGCGGGAGGGAAGCGTCCGTGGTTATGGCAGTTGGTTCCGTCACCGCCGTGGGCGCCGCGGATTCCAGGGCGTCGGCCGGCGGCGTCGCTTCTTCCATCGGTGCTGCGGCCCGTTCGCCCAACTCCTCCGCCACCGCGGAAGCTTGCGCGAGTTGTTGCTGCGTTGCTTCCGGCACGTAGCCGACGCCGATCGCCACCCGCACCAACAGCGCCAAGGCCGCCGCCTTGGAGGCGACCGACAAGAAGGCGTTCACCTCGGCGGAGGCCCCTTCGAACACGTCGGGACACCAAAGATGGAACGGCACGGCGGCGAGCTTGAAAGCTAGACCCACAGCGATCATCAGCGCGCCGAGCGCCAGCACAATGGCGGCCGATCCGAGGGGGGGACCGGACAGCAATTCGGAGAGCCGCACTGCGACGGTCGGCAGGTGCGCGCTGCCGGTGATTCCGGCCACCAAGCTAATGCCGTAGAGCATCACGCCGGCCGTGCCGGCGCCGTAGATGGAGTACTTCAGCGCCGCTTCGCTCGCCTTGCGGCGGCCTTTCAGCAGGCCCGCCAGCACGTAGCTGGGAACGCTCGCCATTTCGACCGCCAGGAAGATAATCAGCAGGTGATTGGCCGAGACCATCAGCATCATGCCGAGGACCGAGCCGAGCACCAAGGTGTAATAGTCGCCGCTGTCCTCTTTGTCCGGGATGCCGGTCAACTGCGAGAGCACGCAGAACAGTATCAGGAAAAACAGCAGCAACCCGCGGAAGAACACGGTGAACGAATCGTAAATCAACATGCCGGTGAACAATTCGGTTCGCTGGACCACGTCGCCCGACTCCAGCAGCATCCACGGCGCGGCATAGTACAAGGCGACGATCGCCCCGGCGGTGGCAAACACGAAGCTGCCCAAGGCACGCCCCCAGCGAAACAGCCGCGCCAGCAGCATCAGCAGGATCGTGCAACAGAGCGTCAGCTCGGGCAAGAAAAACTTGACCGACATCGCCGTATCGCTGAACAGGTTTTCGATTAGCTGTTGGTAGCTCACCGGATATTTGTCTTTAGGGTTGTCTTGTTAATATGCTTCCCGCGACTCAATTCGTTATCGCAAACTCTTCTTCCCTTTGTTCCGCCAACGCCGCCTGCTTCTGTAGATCTTCTTGCTGCTGATCCTGCGTCAGCGCCTGCTGTTGCGCCTCATGTTCGAGCGCCCAGCCGGCCAATTGGTCGACCTGCCGGGTAATAGTGGGCGTCATGTACATCAACAGCGCCTGGGGATAAACGCCGAATAAAATTGCCAGCGCCAACAGGGGCGAGGCGATCCACAGTTCGCGTTGCGTGATGGGAGTCAGGGCTTCCGGATGCGGGCCTTTGTATTCCGCTCCCAGGTAGACCCGCTGCAAGGCCCACAGGATGTAGGCCGCCGTCAGCACCACGACCGAGGCGGAAATGACCGCCAGCACGACACTGAATTTCCAGACACTGAGCGTCACCAGCACCTCGCCGATGAAGCCGCACAAACCGGGGAGTCCGAGACCGGCAAAGAAGATGCCCACCGACAGACCGCTGTAGATCGGCATCTTGGCGAACAGTCCGCCGAATTTGTCCAGATCGCGATGATGCACGCGATCGTAGATCACGCCGACCATGAAGAACATGCCGGCCGAACTGATGCCGTGCGCCAGCATCTGGAACATCGCGCCGGTCGCGCCCATCGCCCAATAGTCGGGGTCGACGCTGCTGGCCAGACTCCACACGCCCAACCCCAGCACGACGTATCCCATGTGGCTCACCGAGCTGTAGGCGACCATTCGCTTGAAGTCCTTCTGTGCCAGCGCCGCAAACGCTCCGTAGACCATGCTCACCACGCCGATGATGCAGACGAACCAGGCGAGCGAGTAGCCCCCCTCGGGACAAATCGGGTAGCACATGCGAATGATGCCGTAGCCCCCCATCTTCAACAGCACGCCCGCCAGGATCATCGAGATCGGCGTGGGGGCTTCGACGTGGGCGTCCGGCAGCCAGGTGTGCAGCGGTACGCTCGGCACCTTGATTACGAAACCGACAAACAGCAGCAAGAACGCCCAAATCTGCAACGACCAGCCGAACAGGCCCGGCTTGCTGAATTGGTCGGTCGATTGACCCAGTGTCTGCAAGGCCAGGATATTGAAGGTGTGCTGGGGCGATTCGGCGGCGATCAGCGCGTTGGCCGCGCTCGCCGCCGCGGCGTCGTCAACCGCCGAGATCACATGCGCCGCCTGCAACTGTTCGGGCGACAACGCCCGCAGGTCGCTGTTGTAATATAGAATCAGAATCGCAATCAGCATGAACACGCTACCCAGCAGCGTATACAGAAAAAACTTGATGGCGGCATACTCGCGGCGCGGGCCGCCCCAGATGCCGATCAGAAAGTACATCGGCAGCAGCATCACTTCCCAGAAGACGTAGAACAGGAAAAAGTCGAGCGCCATGAACACGCCGATCATCCCCGTTTCCAGCAACAGAAACAGAATGCAATAGCCTTTGACGTATTTCTTGATCGGCCAGCTTGCGGCCATCGACAGCATGCTGATGAAAGTGGTCAGCACGATCAGCGGAAAGCTGATGCCGTCGACCCCCATGAAGTAGTTGATGTCGAACGACGGGATCCACGGCAAATTGAAGACCATCTGCATTTCGCTGACGGCGTCGCCGTCGAACGAGAATTGATTGGGGCTGGCGCCGGGGATCGCCATCCAGATCGACATCAAAAACACAATTACCGTAAAACCGAAGGCAAAACGCTTGGTCAACTCCTCGTTCCCCTTGCCGAACAGCGGCGTGGCGATCAGCAACGCGCCGAGCGCCGGCAGGAAGACGAGCAAGCTCAGGAAAAGAACGTGAGGGTTTTCCATGGTCAGTTAACATCCAATGCCAGCGAAAAATTCAGGAAGAAGCTCGCGAGGACAAACAGCAAGATCGTGCCCACGACGATATACACCACATATTGCCGCACCGAGCCGGTCTGCACGCCGCGGAGCCACAGGCCGACGCCGTAGGTTGCTTTTGCGAATCCATTGACGAAGCCGTCAACGAACCGCCGATCGATGAATTCGTCGATGCTCGACGTCCACAGCATCAGCTTGGCCAGAAAGTGGATCGCGCCGTCGATCACTTTTTGATCGAACCAGGAGACGCCGACTCCGACCATCTTGACCGGCACGACGAACAGCACGTGATACAATTCATCGAAGTACCACTTGTGACGCAGGAAGCGGTAGAGCGGCGAGAACTTTTGGCGAACCTCGTCCGGATTGACCTTCCGCAAACCGTAAATGATGGTCGCCAGCAGGAAGCCGAGCATCGCCGTGGTGAAGGCGGTCATCGTCGCTTCCACGTGAATGGCGTCGGCGTGGCTGTCCATCTCCGGCGGAATCGTCACCTCGGCCAGTCGGCCCACATGCCCCGCGTGAATGCCATCCGGTTCGGCGTGGCTGAGCAGCCGCACCAGTCCGCTCTGGTTGAACGACGGAAATACTGCAAAGGTGGCGAAAATAGCCAGCACCACCAGCGGCACCCACATCACCCGCGGCGATTCATGGGCGTGGTCGTAGCGATGCTGGTTTCGCGGCGGGCCGGCAAACGTCATGTACCACAGGCGGAACATGTAGAACGCGGTGATCGCTGCGCCCCCGACGGCGAAAAAGTACATCACGCCCCAGCCGGGATTGACTTGCTTGAAGGAGAGCGCCTGGGCGATGATCGAATCCTTGGAGTAGTAGCCACTGAAACCGACCAGAAAGGGAATGCCCGCGCCCATGATCGCCAGGCAGCCGACGAGCATGGTATAGGCGGTCACCGGCATCTTCTTTCGCAGGCCGCCCATCTCGGTCATCTCGTTGGAGTGAACCGCGTGGATCACCGATCCGGAGCACATGAACAGCAGGCTCTTGAAGAAGGCGTGCGTGATCAGGTGCAACATGCCGGCCAGCCAACCGCCGACTCCCAGGGCAAACATCATGTAGCCCAATTGACTGAGCGTGGAATAGGCCAGCACGCGTTTGATGTCGGTTGCGGTAATGGCAATGGTGGCCGCCATGAACAGCGTAAAACAGCCAATCACTGCGATGGTCAGCAGCACCTCGGGCGCAAATACCGGGTAGAATCGTCCTACCAGGAATACACCGGCGGCGACCATCGTGGCCGAATGGACCAGCGCCGAAACCGGCGTGGGGCCTTCCATCGCGTCGGGCAGCCAGGTGTGCAGAGGGAATTGAGCGCTCTTGCCGACGCAACCGCAAAACACGCCCAGCCCCAGCGTGATCAATAACCCATAGCCGAAGCCTTGCCCGCGGAATGTCTCCAATTGCTCGGCAGTCAGTTCGTCGGTCGCTGCGGCTTCGCCATGCATCACGGCGCTGGCCTGGACCATGCTGTCCGGCACGGTCAGCGGGTGCTCCTCGCCTGGCCGAACCGCCGCGAAAATGCCCTGTTCGCCGCCAAAGTCGAATGAGCCAATCGTGCTGAACACGACCATCAACCCGATAATGAAGCCAAAGTCTCCCACGCGGTTGACGATGAACGCCTTATTGGCCGCGGTCGAGGCGCTCTTGCGTTCGATGTAGAAGCCGATCAGGAAGTACGAGCAGATGCCGACCAGTTCCCAAAACACGAACGTCATCGCCAAATTGCCGGAGACAACAATCCCCAACATGCTGAAGCAGAACAGCGAAAGATACTGGAAGAAGCGGTAGTAACGGCCCGGCCGCAGTAGATGCTCGCCGGTGGTCAGCTCCACCTCTTTATCCTTCACTTCATGCAGCTCTTCGTGCATGTAGCCCATCGCGTAGAAGTGGATACAGGTGGCGATGATGGTGACCATGCTAAACATGACCACGGTCAAGGCGTCGATATAGTAGCCGATGGTAAGCTTCAGGGAACCGAACTCGGCCAGCGTATACCATTGGCCATGATAGGCGGCGCCCCCAAAGCCGGCGGTGGCGGTCGCCTGCGGGTCGTCGGGATTGGCGTCGCTGCCATGAACCGCAGCCTCGGCGTGGCTGTCTTGCTCATCACCGTCGTGTTGGTGATCGTCGTGTTGGTGATCGTCGTGATGCTCTTCGTGATGGTGGTGCGACAACGGCGCGGGCAAGCCGTGGTGATTGATCCAGCCGAATAGAGCGATCAGCGACAATCCACAACTGATGGCAATCGCGGCGGTGGCGACATAGGCGCCGCCGACGCCGGCGTTACCCATCCGCTTGCCAAAGAAGACGACCAGCACGAACGACGCCAATGGCGTGAGCCAGGCGGCGAGCAGCAGCAGCGGTAGTCTTTCAGCGAAGTCCATCGGCCAGAGCTAACCCTTCAGATCGTCGGCGCGGTCCACGTCGACCGTGGCATGGTTGTTGTAAAAATTCAATACGATCGCCAACGCCACGGCCGCTTCGGCGGCGGCCAGCACGATGACAAACAGGGCGATCATCTGCCCATCCAATCCCAGGCGAAACTCCGGCCTTCGGGCGAGCACTTCGCTGCCGAAGGCGACAAAGTTGATGTTCGCCCCGTTGATCACCAATTCGATCCCCATCAGCACGCCCAAGGCGTTCCGCTTGGTCGCCATGCAGACTGCGCCGGAGACGAACATAATCGACCCAACGATCAGGAAATGCGTGACGGTGATAGGTTCGGTTAATGGATTCATGGCAGCTTTGGTTATGCGAAGTTGACTTGTCGAATGTCGAATGTCGAATCCCGAATGACGAAGGAATGACGAAGGTCGAATGACGAATAGGCAGGCTTCGTCATTCTGGCTTCTTTCGTCATTCGGATTTCGACATTCGTCATTTGTTTCACTCGACTGCCTCTATCTGTGTCGGCGTCGCTCGCTTTTTGGCTCTTGCCAGGTAGGCCGCCCCGACGAGTACCACCAGCAGGTGAATTGCAATAATCTCGAAAGCCAGCAGGTAACCCGACATGCCGCCCACCAACACGGGGCTTTCCTGCTCCAACTTGTCGACTCGGGCGCCCACGACCCCCAGGCCGATCCGGGTAGCAGTCGGCTGGGCGGCGGGCAGTTCGTTTCCGTCGGCCAGGCGCTGCTCGGCGGCAACCTCCGCTTCGTCCGGAGTGATGAACGCCCCTAGTGCGAACGCCGCCGGAATCAGGATGGCCAACATCGAACCGCCCACCACCGCCGCCAGAATCCAGTCGCCGCCGCTGGTATGCATCTTGATAAACGGGCCTTGGGCGGTGAGCATCACGCCGAAGATCAGCAGCACCAGCGTGCCGCCCACATAGATCATAATTTGCATCGCGCCGACGAAGTCAGCCCCGGCCAGGAAAAACAGGCCACTGGTGGCAGCCAGCGACATGATCAGATAAAACGCCATGCGGACCACATTGCTCGTAAACACCACCGCCAACGCAAACAGGCAAGCCAGTCCGCCGAACAGAAAAAAGTAGAACGAACTCCAGTTAATGGCGTCCATGTTATTGCCCCTCCACTTCGTGGCTGAGGCGTCTCGCCGCAGCGATCGCCCCGTGGATGTCACTATCCGCCAACTCGAAGGAACCAGGGCCGTTGGTTGCCAACTCCGTTGCGGCGGGACGCCGCAGCCACGTGGTGGTCGGCGGAGGGGGCAACACTTCTTCCACGTCGCCGGCGATTCGCAACGGCGCCAACCGGCCCAATGTGGGCAACTGATACGCTTGCCACAACAGCACACTGACGAACATCACGCAGGCGATCGGCGTGCAGTATTTCCAGCAGGTGGTCATCACCTGATCGATCCGCAGCCGCGGCAGCGTCCAGCGAATCCAGATCATGATCGTCACGCCCAGCGACATCTTCAACAGCATGTTGGTCGCGCCCATCAGTTGGGCGATAAATCCGACCAGTCCGTCGGCACCGGCGATGCCCAGTATGTGGGTGATCGGAATCGGACCGTTCCAGCCGCCGAAGAACAGCACCGCAGCCAACCCGCTGACCAGGAACATCGAGCCGTACTCGGCCATGAAGAAAAAGCTCCAGCGCAGGCCGGAGTATTCCGTATGGAAGCCGGCGACCAATTCGCTTTCGGCCTCGGCCAAGTCGAACGGGGCGCGGTTGACGCTGGCCAGGCAGCAGGTGAAGAAGACGCCGGCCGTAATCAGCATCATCGGACTGTGAAACACATACCAGTTGGTGAACCAGCCGGCCTGCAGTTCGCCGATCTTGGTCAGGTCCATCGTGCCGGCGACCGTCACGGGGATCACCACGCACAGCCCCAGCGGAACTTCGTAGCTGACCACCTGGGCCGCCTCGCGCATGGCGCCGAACAGTGACCACTTCGACGCGGAGGCGTAACCGGCTAAGATCACGCCGAACACCTCCAGGCCGAGCACGGCCAGGATGAAAAACACGGCCACATTGAGTTGAATTGCGGCCCAGCCGGCGGCGAAGGGCAGCGCCAGATACGCGGCGAAAGATGCACAGAAAGCGATATACGGGGCGAGCCTAAACAGCAGCCTGTCGGCGTCGCCGGGCATCAAGTCTTCCTTGGTGATCAGCTTCAGCCCGTCGGCCAGCGTCTGCAGCCAGCCAAATTTGCCGCCGACCCGAGTCGGCCCCAGCCGATCCTGAATGCGTCCTGAAACCTTGCGCTCCAGCCAGATGAAGAACAGCGCCCCGACGGCGATGATATTGAGAATGATGGCCGCCTTGAGCACCGCCGCCACGATGTAGCCGAATAGCGCATCGACCGCCACCGATCCGCCGAACCAAGCGGCGACCCAATCGAGGATGTAGACGTTGATAAACTCAGCCACCGGCGCATCTTCCAGTCAAAGCAGAATCAAATTAAGCCGTGAAATATCGCATAGAAAACAGTCAATTAAAAGCCCCATTCGTGTTGGACCGCTAATACGACCTAACGATCGATTTCCCCCATCACGATGTCCAGTGAGCCGACCACCGCCGGGATGTCGGCCAGCAAGGCGCCGCGGCACAGTTCCGGGGCGACCGAGAGGTTGCAGAAGCTGCTGCTGCGGGCGCGCACGCGCCAGGGGATGGCCGTGCCATCGCTGACTATGTAGAAGCCCATCTGCCCGCGGGGGGCTTCGGTTTCCAGGTAGGCTTCGCCCTTGGGCAGCTTTTCGTTCAACTTGACCGGTTCGCCCCAGCTTCCGCCAGCCGTGCTGTAACGGTCCATCGCCTGACGGACCAGATCAATCGATTGCCGCACCTCGAGCATCCGCACATAGAAGCGGTGCCAGCAATCGCCCAGCACGGCGTCCTTGGGGATGGCGGGATATTTATGGTCGCTGGGATAGCGGCCCTCTTTCTCGACAATCACCTCGAACGCGTAGCCGTCGTACATGTCGGTGTAGAACGATTCGCCGTCGCGACGCAAGTCCTGATCGACCCCGCTGCCGCGAAGAACCGGGCCGCTGGTGCCGTAGTCGATCGCCATCTCGCGGCTCATCACGCCGATATTGGCGGTTCGCTTGACGAAGATCGAATTGGTCGTCAGCAGCGTGTGGTACTCGTCGATGACCGGCAGGAACTGCTCCAGGAACGCCTCGCACTTCTGCAGCCACCCCTTGGGCAAGTCGGCGGTCACACCGCCGACCGTGATATAGCTATAGGTAAGCCGCGCGCCGCACACCTCCTCGAACAGGTCGAGAATCCTTTCGCGTTCACGGAACGCGTACAAAAACGGACTGAAACTGCCCAGGTCCAGGCCATACGCGCCCATGCCGACCAAGTGGCTGGCGATGCGGCCCATCTCGGCGATGATCACCCGCAGATGCTTGGCCTTGTCGGGCAATTGCAGGTTCATCAGCTTCTCGACGGTCAACGACCAACCGAGATTCATGTTCATGCCGGCCAGATAGTCCATGCGGTCGGTGTAGGGAATCCACTGCCGCGGCGTGAGATTCTCGCCGATTTTTTCGGCGCTGCGATGCAAGTAGCCAATATGCGGCGTGACTTCGCTGACGACTTCGCCGTCGGTTCGCAGCACCAGCCGCAGCACACCGTGCGTACTGGGATGCTGCGGGCCCATGTTGACCAGCATTTCGTCGGTGCGAACATCGAATTCGATGATCCGCGGATCGTCCAGGTGGGTTGACATCAATTCAGCTTTAATGGGTATTAGTCTAAATCCTAAGCACCAAATCCTAAGCACCAAATCCTAAACAAATTCGAAATACAAAAATTCAAATGTCCGAAACATTCTAGTGGAACACCTTTTGGTCATTTGAACATTCTGATTTGTTTAGGATTTAGAATTTCGTGCTTAGGATTTCCAACATTAGCGACATCGTATCCCGTGATACTCCAACGGCATCTCGTAGTCCTTGCGCAGCGGATAGCCGACCCAATCCTCGGGGCAGAGGATGCGCCGCAGGTTCGGATGCCCGACGAAGTAAATGCCTGACAGATCGTAGGTCTCGCGTTCATGCCAGTCGGCGGTACTCCACAGCGGACTAACCGACGGAACTTCGGGGAGTTGGCCCGCGACGCCGTCTCTCCAACGCGGCAGCAGCACCTTGACGACCAGGCTGTTTTTGTGCGGCACGCTCCACAGGTGATAGACCACCTCGATCCGATCGCCTCCTTCGATTTTCTCGGCCGATTTCGGGTCGGCGGCGAAGTAATCGACCGCTGTAATGCAACTGAGCATGTCGAACCGCAACTGCGGCTCGTCGCGCAAGTAGCCGCACACGTCGATCAGCCCCTCCGGCGACACCTCGATCCAGGGATCAATCGCCTCCAGGTTGGCCCCGGTAACCTGATCGCCGAAGCGGGCCTTTAGCTGGTCGAGAAACGAGGAACTGCTCATGCAAAATCGTTCCTAGCGCGGTGGATGTTGTTTGGCGAACGGAAGCGGGGCGAAAGGAGAGGAATCCAAGTTAGGGCTGGCCCGTCAGGGCGGTCTCGCGGGCGGCGGCGGCCAGCGGCCCGGCGCGGGAC
>JBGTJT010000483.1:0-7275 GCA_041744995.1 Pirellulales bacterium
GCGTCTGGCCGGCGAAGGCGACTTGCCGGCCGCGGAGATTCTAGCGGAGGCCGACGACCGGAGCGCCGGCTTCCAGCTCCCGCAGGCCGCGAAGCTAACGCCGGCCGAAGCGAGCGAGCCGCCGCGATTGGCCGCCAACGAGGACATACCACCGACCAAGTATGAATGGATGCAAGGCGAAGATGCAGACGACGCCGTCAACGAACCTACGGGCCGCCGCCTGTCCTTCATGCCAAAGGTCGATACGACCGCACCGCCGGCGGCGGAACTGCTGATGGTCGAAGCGGAACCTCTCGAGTCGGCATCCACGGACGTTGGCCCGCAAGGTGCGCTGCTAGAGTCAGCCAGTGGGACGTCCGACCCGATCGCCGACCGCTACGCCCCGCCGCGCGAACTGGAGCAACCGCTGGATATTGCCGGAGAGGCGTTTCCGCCGAGTGCCGCCTCCGAACGACTCGCAGCGGAGCCGGAACCGGATCGCTACGTTCCGACCAATTACCAGCAAGCCGCAGCCAATACCGATGCCCAGGCCGACCTGGCGCCGGGCCGCGCAGGCGAACCTCGCTACTACGACGCCGCGACCACAGCGCAAAATAGCGCGCGAGCTCCTGCTCCCGCCACGGATTACCAGACGACGCCGCCGGCGATCGAGCGAAACGACGCCTGGCAATCGGCGGACCGCGTAGCTCAGCATTCGACCTACGAAGACGCCCCCCGCCGCCATGCGGCGCGGCCGGTCGGTACAGGCCCCACGCGCGACAACAACAGGCAGGAGTACATCGTGCGGCCCAACGACAACATGTGGAAGGTTTCCGAACAGGTGTACGGCAGCGGCGCTTACTTCAAGGCGTTGATCCAGCACAACGCACGGTGGCTGGAAAATCCGCAACAATTGCGAATCGGCGATCGCGTGCGGACCCCTTCGGTGGCGGAATTGACGGAGAAGTACCCCGATCTCTGCCCCAAGGTGCGCCGGCCGGCGGGCGAGGGAAATCGAATCGCCGCGGTGGGCGTCTCGCGGCACGGACCTACCCGCGAATACCACGTGCGTGAGAGCGACACGCTGTTCGACATCGCCCGCTTTGAACTAGGCCAGGCGTCGCGCTGGGTGGAAATCTACGAGTTGAATCAGGACGTGCTGACCGAAGATTTCAACTACCTGCCGCCAGGCACCGTGCTGCGATTGCCGATGCGCGTCGCCCCCGCCGCAGAGGATCAACCCGACTCGCTCACCCGACAGCCGGACGGAACGATTCGACAGTAGCCAGGATTTCGGATTTCAGATTTCAGATTTCAGATTTCAGATTGCAACGCTTGCTCAATCCTCAATCCCAAATCCTAAATCCTAAATCTTCACCGCATCTTCCGGATGCCGGCGGGTTCTTGTAAACTGCCGCACATGAACAAGGCTGTTGCGAAGATTGATCGGATCATATCCGGCGGGCAGACCGGGGCCGACCGGGCCGGGTTGGACGTGGCGATCGAGCTGAAACTGCGGCACGGCGGATATTGCCCTGCGCGGCGCCGCGCCGAGGACGGGGCGATCCCCGCGCACTACCAACTGATCGAGTTGGCAAGCCGCGAATACGCCGAACGGACACAACGGAACGTCGTCGAATCGGACGCCACGCTAATCCTCTGCCGGGGCGAGTTACGAGGAGGCACGCGTCTCACGCGGCAATTCGCTCGGCGATATGCCAAGCCGCTGCTGGTCGTCGATCTGGCCGAAAACGATCCGGAAGCCGTCCAGCGCGTCCACAATTGGCTGTCCGAGGCCGAAATCACCACGCTGAACGTCGCAGGCCCCCGCGAAAGCCAGAACCCTGGCATCTACGATCAATCGTGCCTGTTCCTGCGCGAAGTGTTTACCCGCTGTAGCTGAAGGGGGCGACGGTCAGTCGCTCGCGGACAAGCCGCGCAAGAACGCGCCGAGTTGCCGATAGTACTCGTGGGGCTGCGGGTCGTTGTGGCCTCCTCCTGCCACGAGAAAGAACTGCTTTTCACCGGTCGCCGCCTCGTAGAGCCGCCTGCCGAACTCGAACGGCACCACGGTGTCGGCATCGCCGTGGCTGAGGAAAATCGGACCTGGGTAATCGGCCAGCCGCTGCAGATTGTTCAGGCGCGAGCGCATCAATGTACGGACCGGCAGCCAGGGGTAATGCACTGCCGCCACGTCTGGCAACGAGGTGAAGGTGCTCTCCACCACGACCGCGGCGGCCGACGTTTCGGCAGCCAGATCGAGCACCACGCCGCCGCCGAGCGAACGCCCCATCAACACGATCTCCTCGGCTGGCCGCCCGCTGCGCTCGATCAGCCAGGCGTGGGCGGCGCGGACGTCCCGCAGCACTCCCCGTTCGCTCGGCTTGCCCTCGCTACGTCCGTAGCCGCGATAGTCGAAGATCAATACGCTGCAGTGCAACTCGCGTTGCAAGTTGCGGATTGCCTCGGCCCGCCAGGCCAAGTGGCCGGCGTTACCGTGGGCGAACAGAATCACCGCCTCTGGCTCGTCGACCGGGCAGTACCAGCCATGCAGTTTGGCGCCGTCGTCGGCGGTGAACCAGGCGTCCTCGAACTCCAGCCCCGCCGGACGCCAGACGGTATCGGCGGCATTGTAGGGGGCGGGAAAGAAGATCATCCGTTCTTCAAACCAGACCATGAGCAGCAGCACCACCAGATACGCCACCAGAAAGGGCCGCAGAAAACGCACCAACAAGATACCGCGACGGCAAAGCGCGTCCATTTCTTTATACGAAAGAAGGTTTCAGGAATGAGCAACCGGCACTACTGCCGAATCTCGAAGTCGCTATCCTTGAAGTTTGGATTCAACTTGATGTCCGTATACGTGTATTCCTCCAGCAGCAACGGCTCGCCGCCTTCTTCCGCCGGCCAGTCGTAAGACTCAAATCGAACCGGAATATCCAACTCATCGTCCACAAAAATGCGGGCCTTGTGATATGGAATATCGCCGCTGCCGCGCTCGGCGTTGACGACCTCGGTTACGGTGCAGGGACGGCCGTCGACCTTGGCGTTTTTATAGATGCGGACCTTGGTATTGGGATTTGTTGTTTCTTTTTCGCCCACCTCGATCAGTCGCCGCGCTAGATTCAAGAAACCGGTTTCCGTGATCGGATAGCGCTGGCCTTGCATGGCGAGGAAGCCGTCCGGCTTGAGCGTGTAAACCCCGAGCCTCCCGGCCACTCCAACCGGCAGCGCCAGCAGCTTGTTGTCGTTCTGGCCCTCGACGTACACAGCCTGCTGTCCCTTGCGTTCCTCGGGAGCGAGGAAATACATATACACGCTATAGGGATTATGTCGCACGCGGCAGTAGATGATCTCGTGACCAAGCAACTCCCCCCCAACGCGTTCCCGCTTGGTGAGCTTGCAACTGTAGTCCAGGATTCGCTTCTCGATATTCGAGATTCGGGCCTTGCCCGACTCGACCACGTCCACGAGGGGATGTCCCGCCACCGCATCCTCGCCACGGGCGGAGGCGGTAGCCAAGCAGGTCGGGATGGCGAACAGAATCGCAACAAGAAACGGGCGGGGAAGACTCATGAATAGTCTCCGCATCGAGGTCCAATGGAAGCTTGCGGCAAGCGAACGATTCCGTCATTGTACGGACGTTCATGCCGAATGGCAACCACTGGGCCCCGAAGCGGACAGTCGGCCGACTCTCCGAGTCGGGAGGCGGTGCCAACCCAGCCCGCCCCTGCTCGCAAGTGCTGATCATACGAAGTTGCAGTTGCGGGCGCTACTAGCACCGCTTCTCGACTCGGAGAGTCGAGCAACCGTCAATTCCGCACGAAGCGGTAGTTGGGATTGCGATGGTCGAAATCGGAGTCGGCGAACCCGTTGTTGATCTTCATGTTCAGGTACGTGTACTGCTCCAGCAGCACCGGCGGCCCGCCTTGCGTCGCGGGCCATTCGTATGCCTCGTAGCGGACCGGCACCTTCAATTCGGAGTCGACGAACACCCGCGCGATATGGAACAAAAACTGCTTGCGCGGCACCGGATGCGTCACCTCGATGCAGGTGCAGGTGCGCCCATTGATCTTGGCGCCGTTGTAGAACTTCACTTCGCATTCGCCGTATTGCTTGTCATGTTCGGCGACTTCGATCAGCCGTTTGGTCAAATTGAGCACGCCCAACTCGGTGATCGGATAACGCTGCCCCTTCATCGCCAGGAAGCTATCGGGATGGAGCGAGACCGTGCCGAATTTGGAGCGGATGCCCTTGGCTTCATGCGCCATCAGCTTGTTGTCGTTGCTGCCGTCGACGTACATCACCTCGCGGCCCTTGATGGCGTCGGGGCCGAGGAAATAGAGATAAACGCTGAATGGTTGATGCCGGACCTTGGCAAACATGTACTCGTTGTCGCCGAGCGTGCCGTCGATCCGCTCGCGCTTAACGATCGTACAGGAATAATCCTGGATGTGCTGCTCTATGTGTTGCTTGCCGTAGTGCGCAATGCGCAGCGCCGGCATCAGCGGGTGCTCGCCGGGCCGGGCGGTCTGGTCGGCCAAAAAGTCTGGCTGCTCCGCGAACAGGCGGCCCGTCAGGCTAGGCGCCGCCGCGGCGATGGAGAGTGCCACGGGCACCTTGAGAAATTGTCGACGTGAGTATCCGCGAGACATGGGGGCCTACCTCCTTGCAGGTGTACTATCGTTTCATCGAGTTATGTTCTCGACATTCGGTCGCTTCCTACGAACGAATTGCCATGGATTCGCGCCGCCCTGGTGGTCGGCAACGCCCGATGCGGATAAGCTTGTTGTGAATGCTTGCAATTGTCATGCCAGCGGACTAAATCAGGCGGACTGGTCTGCCGCATGTCGCGTCAACGACCAATATAACCCGATTGCCGCGATTAGGGGAACACGACAATCATGGTCGCTTGATGGTATGTATCGCCCATTGAGAGGGAGATAATTACAATGCCGTGGCCGGCAAGTCATGCTTGCCCAATCCCTATAACAAACATGTGCGTCATAACTTCGCGCGGCAGACTAGCACCGCCTAGCCGTCGATGAATTGATAGCATGCCAGCACCCGAGTGCCGAATCGCCATGAGTGACCCCGCCTTGCCCGACCATTTGCACCTGGAAACGATCGTTTCCGTCCCGTTCGACGAAAACAGCTACCTAGCCTGGCTCGACGGTCGCGACGATTGCCTGCTGATCGACCCAGGGCTGCAACCCCAACAGATCGTGGACGCGGTCGAACGCCTGGGGCTTACGCCCGCGGCGATCCTCAATACGCATGGTCACAGCGACCATATCGCCGGCAACGAACGAATGAAGCAGCAATGGCCGCAAGCGCCGCTGGTCATCGGCGTGGGCGACGTCCCGAAATTGAGCGATCCGGCGCAAAACCTTTCGGCCATGTTCGGATTTCGCATAACCAGTCCGCCCGCCGACGCCACGCTGAGCGAAGGAGACGTTTATTCGGCGGCCGGTTTCGACCTGGAAGTACGCGAGATTCCAGGCCATTCCAGCGGACATGTCGTTTTCATCTGGCGTGCCAATCCGCACGTCGTGTTCGGCGGCGACATTTTGTTCGCTGGCAGTATTGGCAACCCCAACTTCCCCGACGGCGACGAACAGTTGCTGATTCGCGGCATCCGTGAAAAGCTATTCGATCTGCCGGATGTCGCCGTCGTACTTCCAGGACATGGTCCCGCCACCACGATCGGACGCGAAAAAGCGTCCAATCCCTTCTTGCAATAAGATGGCGCCATGTTTACGGGAATTGGCAATCGGCGATTTAGGGACAACTCAAGTGAACTTCTGAATTTGAACAGGAGAAAACGAAGAAAACGGAGGGTTGAATCGCCTCTGTTACCTCTCGTCTTACTTCGTTTGCTCCTTGGCGATTTTGAAAGACCTTGTAATGGATTGCGAAGCTTCCACCAGCGCATCGGATCAGACACACAATTCTGACCAATTGATCGATGAACTCCGGTTTCGATCCGCAAGACCAACACGTTGGGCCACTCTTTCGAATGAAAGCCAATCGTCAGAAGCACAGTCGAGACCCCATCAAGGCGACAGGCATCTTCGGAAAATGAACTGACCGATTTCGGAGACAACAAAGGAGACGAGAGGCAACGAAGTCGTGTTTCTCTCTGTTCCCTTCGTTTCCTCCTGTTCAATCAAGAACCCGCGAAATACCGAAATTATTCTTGAGCCGTCCCGAAGGACGTGGCGGCGGGCTCGCAACGAACGACTGTTGCAGCGACGTCACTCTTCTGTAACGGGACGCTCGATCTTGTCGGCGCGGGTTCGCAACGGCCGACAGACGATCAACACGCCGAGCACCACGCATAGACCGGTCAGTGCATAGGCGAGACTGTAACCCTTTTTGTCGTTGGCAACCGCCGCTTCTTGAGCAAACAGCGGGGAAGCCCACAAACTACAAACGAGAGCCAGTATGATCGCGTGAATTCGATGCCAATGCGCCATGGCGGGTGCGTCTCCGAAATTGAACCGATTGCAATACAAAGTCGCTGATTTCTACTTCGTACTCGTACTCGTACTCGTACTCTTAATCGTACTCTGAATGAACTTACTACTCTAGCGAGTAAGATTAAGAGTAAGATTATGAGTAAGCCATTACCCTGTTTGAGCGGCGTAATGCTGTGCGTATTCCAGTACCCACAGGTCGACTGTCTCGAAGAAAGTATCCAGATCGACTTCCGCCAGCTTTTGATAATAGTTGCGGTTGAAGACCTCCTTGTTGCGGATCGTGCCCCGGGCGCTCACTTCCAGCACTCCGATCGAAGCGAACGGCCGCACCGTCATCTCCAGTCGACTATACAAATTGGCTCGGCCGTCGCGAGTCACAACCGCGTCGTCGCGGCTGACCGCGGCGCCCCATCCTCGGTCGCTGGCCACCGGTGCGTACTGAAAACCAGGAAAATGGTTCGGCAACTGCGCCAGGCACTGTTCCACGTGTTCGCTGAGTTGCAGGCGAAAGTCGCTATGCCGGCGGCGTAGCTCTTCCTCGCTGAGGGCGGCTTCGGCGGCGGCCCGCTCGCGATCGACGCGGTGTTTCTGTCCCCGCGCGATGGCCCGCTCCAGACGTTGCTCGAATTCGCTCATCCATCGCTTCCCATGTTGGCGATCTATGCTAACTGTTTATCGGCGCTCTATTCTAGCCGTTCGGCGAAGCTTCGTCGTCCTTGCGATGCATGAATTGCAGCAAGTCGCCAAAACTGCGGAGTGGTTCCTCTCCGCGGGCCATTTCCTCGGTGATGGGGGGCAGCGGCCGTTTGGGGCG
>JBGTJT010000484.1:0-7155 GCA_041744995.1 Pirellulales bacterium
CGGCGGCGCGGTCGCGTAGTAGTAGGCCGAAAGAATGATCTGCCTGGACTTGCGCATCGAACGCCTATTCCTTGCCTAGCATCTGGTGAGCGGTGGCAATGCCCGACTTGGCCAGTTGCCGCATCTGCTGGCTGGCCAGCCACATGCCGTGCCGCAGCCGAGCGATCGGCTTCTGCTGGACCAGCCGGTACTCGGTGGTGGTGCGCTTCGTTGCTCCCCATTCCGCCTTGTACCGTTCGTCCCCCCGCATGAAGTCCAACGCCGTCTTGCCCAGCGCGATCGCGCGCCGGATGCGGGCAAGCGTCATCAGGTGTCCCGGCTGGCAATCGAGCGCCGCCGGATCGATGCCGGCCTGGTAGCCAAACACGATGCCGCGGCCGGCGGGATTGAACTCGACGCTGATCGGCTTACCGTGGCGATCGAGGACCAGCAAGTCAAGCTCCCCCTTGGCGAACAGCCGCTCGGCCGTTTCGCGCAGGAAGGCTGCAAAGTCGGGACGCGAAAACACACCCGCATCGCCCACCGACTGCCGCCGCGCTTGGTGCAACTCGATGAATACACGCCAGTTGGCCTCGAACTCCTCGGGCGTAGTGGTTTCCCGCAGGCGGCTAATGCCTGTGTCGAACTCGGTCTTGACCGCCTTGCGCACCCGATTGCGGCGGCGGCCCGACATGCCGGCCAGGTACTCGTCCCAAGTGGGCGGCAAGGTGAGCCGCCAGGTGTTGGCGCCAGGTCGTGTATGGAGCGAGTTGCCGTGGTCGACCAGCAGCCGCATCAGTTGAGGGATCACGACGTCCGCATCTTCGGTGCCGACCAGTTCGATCCGCTCCCAGCAAGCGCGGCCCGCGCCGAGCAGCCAATCGGCAACGGCGTCGACGACCTGCGACTCGCTGCCTTGGCGTGTCAGGATTGTCAGGTAATCCGTGCAGACGACGCCGGAGCCGAGATAACGAATCACGCCGCCCGCCGCCGGCGAGCGGTCGAGGTACCACGGCGCCAGTCCGTGCAGCATTCCCTCGTCGTCGCGCACGGCGAGCAGGCACAGTTCGCGAGCGCCGCCGAAATGTACCCACCAGGAGAGCAGCCAGTCGCTGTCCAACTGCGTCAGGTCTCCGGCCAGTTCGTTCCACTCGCTCAACCAGCCGTGGCGGCGGGTGTGATCGGGCAGCAGGAACTCCGCCGGGATGCGCGTGATACGTTCAACCTTCATGGGATTGTCTTCAGTTGGCGCCGTGTTAGTGCGAGGCATGTTCGAGAGCGCAGTCGACCCGAGCTTTTTCCCATGGCTGCCAACTGGCGAGATATTCGCCGACCGCCAGCGCCTTGGCCCGTTCGCCCACCCGCCACAGGCCGTGCCGCAGTCGGCAGGTCGCTTGGCGGGAGACAACGCGGTAATGCGTCATGGGGTGAGCCTCGGCCCGCCAATGCGCCTTGTACGGCTCATCACCGCGGAGGAAATCGTACGTCCGCCAGCGCTGTTCGATCGCCATCCGCAGGGTGGCCAGCGTCAGCAGCCAGCCCGGCCGCAGTTCGCGGCGGCAAGGATCGAAGCCCCCTTGGTAAGCGTACAACGCGTCGCCATCGAACAGATTGAAGTCGGCGGCGACCGGTTCGCCCTGGTACTCGAGCCAAGTCAGTTTCAATCGGCCGGCGGCGAACATCGCGCCGGCCGCCAATTCGAGAAACTGTGCGAAGCGGGGCGAGGCGAAGCAGCCCGCCTGCCGCAGCTCCCGCCGTCGATAAACGTGTAGTTCGCGAAAGATCGCAAAGCCGTCCGCCAGGTCTTGCTCCGTCTCGGCGACGTGTAGCCGGCACTCGCCCGAGTCGAAGTGGTCGCGAACCGCGCGGCGGACCTGTTTGCGATGCGATTTGGAAAGTCGCGCCAGAAACGCCTCCCAATCGTCGGGCAGCGCAATCCGCCAACTGGCCGCCTCGGGACGAAAGTAAACCTGGTGACCGGCTTCCCGCAGGTGATGCAACAGCCGCTGCGAATCGCGGTCGTCCTGCCTGATCCCTTCCAGCTCGATCACGTCCCATCGCCGGGCTTGGGCGTCGAGCAGCCAGCAGGCGGCCGCGTCGACGACTGCCGCGGTATCGGGCGGTTCGGCCAGGATCGCTACATAATCGGAACAGACCTCGCCGGAACCGAGCCACCGCAGCACCGTTCCCTGTTGTCGAGAGACGTGCCGGCAAAATGGCACAAACCCGACCATGCGGGCGTGTCGGCGTGGGTCGTAGACCGCCAGGCTCGCCAGTTCCAGCCGCCGGTCGCCGCCGGGCGCTTCGCCGCCAAACGACTCCCACCAACTTGTCAGCCATGCGGCCCCGCGCGTCGGCACGCCGCCGGCGAGCCGATCGATTTCGGGCCGCAACCGTTGAAGATCGTCAAGGCGATTAACGGGTGTTGTGAACATGACTGCTTTCCATTTTGCGTTGTCAAGGCATTAGACTCCGCAAGTATCGGTCACCGCAAGCAAGTAGCAAGTCACTAGAAATACACGATTCCGTAGCGGAACTCGCCAAAGTTTCGATGTCTTCCATTCCGCTTAATAGGCATGTCCATGCCTGGGCTTTCTCGCGATGAACCTCTCGCGCCGATGGCGCGGTTCACCTTGTAGTGATTTTGCCTGTTCTCCGTGTTTTAACGCGTTGCTTGTATTCGACGGCATGTGGTCTAAAAACATCACTGCCGCGACCATTTCGGCCGCCTGTGGCGCGCCCGTGTCCTACGCTTAACTCATAGCGAGTAAACAGATTCGTGAAGGTTGGGACGTCAATTGGCGGCATTCGCACAGAGGCTTGGCATCCGGCTTGCATCCGGGGCTATCGGACTCGAAACAGTCGTCGCCGTAGTTGCTCCTCCCAAGTCTTCACCAGGATCCCACGTATGAATCACACACAACCGATCACGCCTGAAGAAGTCGTGCAGTTGATCGTCAAGTATCGCCTGCGGTGGATTGTGCCGGCGGCGTTGGTGACCTTACTGGCGGTAGGTTACGCGGTGCTGAAGCCCGATACGTGGCAGGCGTCGCAGGCGCTCACCGTGCGGGACGAGGCGATCGGCGGCGCCCAACGGCAGCGAACCGGCAAGTTCGAGCAGATCGATCACATGAAAGCCGTGCAAGAGACGATCATGGAACTGGTCCGCAGCCGCGGCGTGCTGCGGGCGGCGTTGGTCGATGTCGGCCCCGCCCGCGAAACCACCCAGGCCGACTGGCCGACCGCGAAAGACGTCGAGCAACTCCGGAAGCGTGTCGAGCTCGCCTCGCCCAACGGAGCGGCGTTTGGCCATACCGAAATCTTCTATCTCAACGTCAAAGACCACGACCGCCAGCGAGCCATCGCCTTGGCCTCGGCCATTTGCGACCAATTGATCACCCGCTTTCAAGGACTGCGCAACGACAAAGCCGAGGGGATGGTGCTCGAATTGACCAACGAGGCGACGCTCGCCCAAAGTGCGCTGGCCGAGGCGACGACGCGGCTGGCTAAGCTCGAATCGCAAGTCGGCAGCGATCTGGCCGAACTGCGGATATTGGAGAAGAACCCCAGCGGGCAAGGCGACTTGCGGCAGAAGGTCACGTTGATCGAAACCGAACTGCGGGCAGCCGAAGAGGCGCTGCGCAACCAACAGGAACTGCGTCGCTTGCTCGTGCAGGCGCAGCAGGATCACGACAACTTGATCGCCACGCCCAACCGGCTGCTCGATTCTCAGCCCGCGTTGCGGCGGCTCAAGGAGGGCCTGATCGACGCCCAGTTGCGGACCGCCGGATTGCTCGGCGGCATGTCGGAGATCCATCCGGCGGTGATGGCCGCCCGCGAGTCCGAGTCGGAAGTCGAAAGCCACCTTCGCGATGAGTTGTCGATCGCCATTCGCGGCGTCGACGTCGATCTGCGGCTCGAGCAGGCTCGGGTCGACGCCTTGCAACTCAAGCTGAAAGATACCGATCGGCGACTGGCACAAATCGCCCGGCAGCGAGCCGACTATGGCAACCTGGTTGAAGAGATCAATCAGAAAACCCGCGTATTGAATGAAGCGGAAAACCGGCTGGCAGAGGTCCGCTCCACGCACGCGGCGGCCTACAGCACCAGCCTGGTCTCGCGGATCGACCTGCCCGACACCGGCGCCAAGCCAATCGGTCCCGGCAAGCTGGTGATCGTCGCGGCGGGCGTATTCGGCGGCTTGCTCGTCGGCGCCGGCGTGATGTTCCTGACCGTGCCGCCCGCCAGGCGAGATGCGGACGCGCCGACCAGCAACATCTGGTCGATTACCAACATCGCCCCCCGCAGCATCATCGTCGAGAGCCTGTCGCTAAAGAAGGCGTTGGCCAAGGTAGCGCACCGCGGCGAAATGAACTGAAGGTAACCGATGACAATGCTGCTGCTGATCGCCGCCGCGGCTGGACTGTTCTGGGGAACGATCCTCCTGCTGCGTGGATCACTGATGGCCGGTTGCCTGCTGTTTGTGTTGGTCAACAGCAGCTTCGGGTTTCACTTCTTTTCAACTCGCGTGGGTCCGGTCGAGATCACCCTCGACCGACTGGTGCTGGTCGCCCTGACCGGAGTCTACGTTCTGCATCGCTGGTTGGGCCGCCTCGAACCGAAGCCATTGGGGCGCGGCGATTGGGCGATCTTCGCCTTTGTCGGCTGGCTGCTGTTTCGCACGGTCACTTCCAGCGGCGACGTGCCCGAGGGACAGCCCAATCCGCTGTGGCACTTGATCGTCGGCTACCTCAGCCCGTTGCTGCTCTATTGGATTGTGCGACAAAGCCCGCTACAGGATCGCGACGTGCGGCTCTCGCAGGTGTTCTTCATTGCGATAGGCGGCTACCTGGCGGTGACCGCCTGCCTGGAGATCGCCGGCGCCTGGGGGCTGGTGTTTCCTCGTCACATCGCCGATCCGGAAGTCGGCATCCACTTCGGCCGCGCGCGCGGTCCGATGGTGCAGTCGATCGTGCTCGGCATGGCGCTGTCCATCTCGATCGCCGCCGCCTATGTGACCATGTTTCGCTTGCGACCGCGGGGCAAGGTGCTCCTGTTCGGCCTGATTGGGCTGATGTGCTTAGGCGCGTTCTTCAGTTACACGCGTTGCGTGTGGATGGGGGTGGCGCTGGAGTTGGCGGTGCTGGTCGGTTTGACGCTGCCTTATCGGGCGCGGGTCGTGATGCTCGCCGCCGCGGTGCTGCTCGGCATGACCGTGACGGTCACGCACTGGGACAAGATCGTGGCGTTTGACGGCGGACGCAGCGCCGCCGAGACCCAGGACAGTACGCAGATGCGCGCTTGCTTTGCGTATGTCTCGTGGCAGATGTTCAAGGAACATCCGCTGCTTGGCTGCGGCTTTGGCCGCTACATGGGCAAAAAGGATCCTTATCTCACCGATCGCTCCACGCCCCTGCGGCTGGAAAGCATCCGCGACCAGATCCACCACAACCAGTTCCTGGCGATCCTGGTCGAAACCGGTTTGATCGGCTTGCTGCTGTATGTTGCCTTACTAGGCGTCTGGGCGCTCGACGCCTGGCGGCTGTGGTACACACCCGGCGTGCCCGAGGCGGCCCGCGGACACGGCCTGCTGATGCTGGCGGTAATCGCCGCCTACATCCCCAACGCAATCTTCCAACCGGTGGGACACATGAACATCGTCCACATGATGCTGTTCTTCCTAGGCGGCATCACAGCCGGCTTGCAACGCCACGCGACTGCGACGCCGGCGCCTGGCGAAAACAATCTGCGCGGGCGGCAACAGCCGGCCGAACTGGTGCTGCAATAGCACGACCAGCGGGTATCGGTAGAGGCGACTTCTCTGGCCGCCCCCGTTCGCCACCCGCACATTTCTGAAGATCGCAACCCGCGCCTGTGGCCCGTCGGACGGCGTGCAGCAGCCAATATTGCGCAAAACGTCGCCGTCGCTGCGCAAACAGTCTGATCTGCGTGCCATTTTTATATGCGTTGCGATTCACTTCCGAAGTGGCTATCTCGTTCGCGGAGACACCATCGCGACGCAGGTCGAGAGGGTTCTTGCACGCATCTTGGTTTGCGGGGGGCGATCCTTCTAAAAGGCGGCCCCCGCAGCGATTGCGAGCGCTGTCAAATAAGAATAAACTCAATGTTTCGCATTTTCGGCGCACCGCGCCAACTTTTCTACAGAGGAAGATTGCCATGACTCGTTTATTCCCTGTGCTGCTGCTGACGCTGGCCTTCACACTGTTCGGTTGCGGCGATCGGGCTGACGAGGCGCAGCCCGCCGCCAATGATTCGGCCGGCGAGAAGAAAATAACGATCGGCTATTCGGCGTTGACCTTGACCAATCCGTTCTTCAAGGTGATCGCCGACACGATGCAGGAGGAGGCGGCCAAACATGGTTACGAGGTAATCGTCGTCTCCGGCGAGGAGGACGTGAAGAAGCAAACCGATCAGGTCAACGAATTCATCGTGAAGGGGGTCGACGCCATCGTGCTCAATCCGTGCGACGCCCAGTCGATCGGACCCGCAATCCAAAAGGCGAACGAAGCGGGCATTCCCGTTTTCACCAACGACCTGGCGTATGCCGGAACCGCCGGCAAAGTGGTAAGCCACGTCGCCACGGACAACTATCAAGGGGGCCGGCTGGCGGGCGAGGCGATGGTGGAGCGGATCGGTGATTCGGGCGGCAAGGTCGCGATTTTGCACTATCCCCAGGCGGAATCGTGCCAGCTTCGGGTGAAAGGTTTTCAGGAGGTGATCGACGCCCACAATGACTCGCCCGACGTTAACAAGATCGAGATCGTCGCCATCCTCGACGGTGGCGGCGCCCGCGACCCCGGTTTCAATGCCGCCAAGGACGCGATCGAGGCGAATCCCGATATGGCGGGACTGTTCGCCATCAACGATCCGTCGGCCTTGGGCGCTCACGCCGCACTCGACGCGGCCGGCAAGGCCGACCAGGTCACCATCATCGGCTTCGACGGCCAACGGATTGGCAAGCAGGCGATTCTCGAAGGGAAGATCTATTGCGATCCGATCCAGTTCCCCGACCAGATGGGGCGTGTGACCATCGAACAAATTGTGAAGCACTTCAACGGCGAGGAAGTCGAACCAGAGATCCTGATTCCCTCGAAGCTTTATTATAAAGCCGACGCCGAGCAGGATCCGGAATTGAACTAACGCGCGACAGCAAGC
>JBGTJT010000485.1:0-14251 GCA_041744995.1 Pirellulales bacterium
CTGGAAGCGGCAGTCAGGACAGGTCCGCTGGTGATGCGGTCCCAGCAGGGCGGGGGCCATCGATCCGCTGGCGATCCGCTGCGGCAGGAACAGCCCCTCGACCACAAAGGCGCGCACTAACAGGAGTGCGACCGCCGCGCCGATCGCAAAGCGGATGAGATGTCGCCACATGGTTCACTACCGCGGTTCGCGTGCGTAGTCGTCTACGATTTTACCGTCGACGTCTACTGTTTGGCAACGCAGACGGTCGCGGTCGAAGCTGAGCACCTGCACGTGGTGCGCCGACCCGGTGAAGCCGGGCGGTTGCAGGAACCAGCGGTCCGATTTGGGGCTGCGCTGCGGAACCCCCAGCCCACCTTCGCCCACGTAGACCACGCCCGTCTCGTCGAGCTTGCCGTTGCGAATCGGTACGGTTCGCTTCATGACGTGGCCGTCCGACTCGCAAACCAGGTCGACGTTGTATTGCTCGAACAGCGGCACCCACGCGCCCAAGGCGCTGCTGGGGCCTTTCACGGCCGGCCAGGCGGGGCGGTGGTACTGCACGAGCAGCCAGCGGTAATTCGGCCGCGCCTTTTTCAATTCGGCCTCCAGGAACTCGGCCTGCCTGCCTTCGGCAGAGGTCTCTGTATTAAGCGTGATCCACCGCACCTGCGGACTGAGATCGGTCGCGTACCAATTGTCGCGATCCCCGTCGGGGAAGTCGAACACCTGGTTGATCGCCTCGCCCCGGTCGTGATTGCCGCGGGCGGGCAGGATCGGCAGCAGGCGGCCCGCTTCGGTCGTGGTCAGTTCGTGGGCGCTCATCCATTCGAGCCACTGGCTCAGTTTGTAGCCGTCGACGATGTAGTCGCCGCCGTGGGCAAAGGCGATGACGTGGGGACTTTCCTCGAAGATCCGCCGCATCCGCTCGTTGACCACCCGCCGCATCTTCAGATCGGTGCGGGAGTCGCCGCCGTAAATCAACTGCACCGGCACGTCCTCGTCGGGCGCCGTGATAAAGTGAAACTTGGGCGAGGAGTCGCCGTCGCTATGCATCTGCACGTGGTACTTGGTCGCCGGCTGGAGGTCTTCCAGCTTGGCCAAGTGATAATAGACCGACAGTCCTTCATTCGAGCGATCGGCGTAGCGTCCGTTGCGAGAGGCCGGAATTTCCACCACTTCGTCGTGACCCTCCTGCCGAAGCGTCACCCAATGCTTTGCACCTTGCTCCTTGGTGCTCCAGCCGAGGGTTGCCTCCTGGTCGGGGTTCTCTTTCCAGATCAGCCGCCACTGGGCGGGATTGGTCCCTTCCAGCTTGGCGTCGGTCCAGGCGCTTGCGGGACTGCACAGGAACCCGACCGCCAGCCAGGCGGCAAGCAGCATCGCGGTCGACCAGCCGGCGTTATGATTCGTTCGCCGAGATTCCGTCTGTCTCTTCGCCATTGTCTTGCTCTCCTTCGTTGGATCGAAAACGTGATATGTGCTTGTGATACCAGTAAAAATAAATCGCCGCGACCAGCGGCAACCCGTAGTTGGCGGCGCGAATGAGCACCTCGAAGTACTGTCCGCCGCCGCCATAAACCATCCGGCTGGCGGCCGTGATCAAGCCCCAGGCGGCCATGTAGACCGCCACGGAGCGAAACCGCCCCGCTACCAGCAAGACCGCCACCAACAGGTCGACGTAGCCAATGATCCGCAACACGGTTTCCGCCGTGCTTTGGGCCATCTCGTAACCCAGCAGCGTTTGGCTGGCCGCCAGAATATAGTCAACAAACATGAAGTTTAGATAAACGGCCTTCAGCCCGTGGGCGATAAACGTGAGCGCTGCGGCGATTCGCACCAGCCACATGGCGGCATGGAACGCTCCGGCTGAAACCTGCGTTTTGCCCGGCAGCGGCGTGAGCAACAGCAGGGCGACCGGCAGGGCGATTCGCCCGGCGTGCGAGACGAAGTCGGTTACCAGCCACGCTTCGACCGATTCGAACATCGTGCCGGCGGAAAAATATCTCGGCGGCCGGAAGCCCTCCAGTCGAATGGTGCGGGCCGCGGCCAGCGCCAGTTCAAACAGCACCGGCGTCAGCAGCAGCGGCGCCTGCCAAACGAACATCCACCGCTGCAAGAAGTTGGTCGGACCCGTTGCGCGCGACCAAGCGACAGCCCCCAGGGCCAAGACGACCACGGCGATCCCGCAGGCCAGATTGAGCCAGACGGCGGCGTCATCAATCCGTTGCACCCTCTGTTCGGGCCACAACCACTCGAACGCCAGCAGGCCAAACAAGGGCGTTTCGACCTCGTACTGGGCAAACAGGTACTTCACCGCCGCCCCGCACACCTGCAACAACAGTGCAAGCCGCAGCACCCAGGCCAGGCCGCGGGCAAGCGGAGCAAATTGAGCGGGAGCTTCCATCCAGGCGGCAGGTGGGGGTGAGGTGGACGAAGGGGCCGTGCCTTTGCATGCTCGGCACGCCAAAACCCTATCCTACTGGAATTGAGACCAGATTGCACGCAACGCCGGCTCGCCCAGTGCGCAGGTGAAGTACTGCACGAGGTGAAATGGTGCTTCCCGTTTTTTTCTCCCGGGCCAATTGCCAAACCGGGCTAAGTTGCGGTAAGATACGAGTTTATCATTCTACCACCACCCCCGTCCGGGGCGTGGCCGCGATGCTGTTGGGTCGCGGTACGACTACGACTGGCTCGGCTTAGCTCCCATGTTTGAAAACCTTCGCGACGGTCTCGAATCGACCTTCAAGAACTTGCGCGGAAAGGGCAAGTTGACCGAGGGCAATATGCGCGACGCGATGAGCGAGGTTCGCCAGAGCCTGCTCGAAGCCGACGTGAGCTTCCCGGTCGTCAAGGACTTCATCGCCAAGGTTTCCGAAGAGGCCGTTGGCGAAAAGGTGCTCAAATCGCTCAATCCGGGCGAGCAGGTGATCGGCATCATCCACCAGCACCTCATCGATTTGATGGGGCCGGTCGACAACTCGATCCCGCTGAAAAAAGGCGAGCTGACAATCCTCATGCTGTGCGGCCTGCAAGGCTCCGGCAAAACAACCACCTGCGCCAAGCTCGCCCGCCGCATCAAGCGGGCCAGCATCAAGCCGATGTTGGCGGCGGCCGACTTGCAGCGGCCGGCGGCGATCGAGCAGTTACGGGTGCTTGGCGAGCAGATCGGCGTGCCAGTCTACACCGACCTGACGACTAAGGACCCCGTCAAGGTTTGCCAGGCGGCGGTCGCCGAAGCGAAGAAGCAAGGCGCGCAGGTCTTGATCCTCGACACGGCGGGCCGACTGGCGATCGACGAAGCGCTGATGAACGAATTGCGGCTGGTCGAACGCAAGGTCGCGCCCGATCAGGTCTACCTGGTGGTCGACGCGATGACCGGCCAGGACGCGGTGAACAGCGCCAAGGGGTTTAACGACGCGCTGGAACTGGACGGCGTAATCCTCACCAAGCTCGACGGCGACGCCCGCGGCGGCGCGGCGCTGTCGGTCAAGGCCATCACTGGGGTGCCGATCAAGTTTGCCGGCACGGGCGAGAAGATCGAGGATCTCGACGAGTTCGAGCCGGAACGGATGGCGGGCCGCATCCTCGGCCAGGGCGACATCGTCGGCCTGTTCCAGAAGGCCCAGGAAGAATTCGACCAGGACGAGCTGCAAAAGCAGGACGAGCGGTTGCGGGCGGGCGAGTTCACGCTCGACGACTTCCGCAAGCAGATGTCGCAGATCAAAAAGCTCGGCCCAATGCAAAAAGTGCTCGGCATGCTCGGCATGGACGGCGGCCTGGGCAAGATGATGGAAAACGCCGATCCCGAAAAGGACATGAAGCGGATCTTCGGCATTATCGACTCCATGACCGCCGAAGAGCGCCGCAATCCGACCAAGGTGATCGACCAAAGCCGCCGTCGCCGCATCGCGGCCGGCTCGGGCGTCGCCCCGCACGAAGTGAACGAACTGGTCAAGCAGTTCGACGTGATGGCGACGATGATGAAGGGGATGGCCGGCAAGGGAATGCGCGAGCGGATGCAAATGGCCAAGGCCCTGCAGAACGAAGCGATGAACAACCCCGGCGGCCAACTCGCCAAAAAGAAGCTCAGCACCGGCAAGCGGTTGTCCGCCAAAGAGAAGGCCAAGCTGAAGAAACAACGAGACAGAGAACGGCGCCGAAAGGTGCGGGAATCAAAACAGTAGCATGGGCCCCCAGCCCGTGCGAATTACATCAAGCAAGTATAACAAGTTCAAACCAAGGAGACCCCCGGTGGCAGTTCGTATTCGCATGAAGAAGCAAGGCCGTAAGCATCGGCCGTTTTTCCGTATTTGCGCGGTCGACGGCCGCAACCCGCGCGACGGTCGCGTCATCGAGGAATTGGGCACCTACGATCCCATGATCGGAGACGTCGACGCCCGCACAACGCTCAAGGGTGAGCGTGTTCAGTATTGGCTCTCGGTCGGCGCGCAGCCTTCGGAGAAGGTCGCCGTATTGATCACAAAGTACGGCGCAGGCGGCACCCACACCGAGGCCAACGCGTCGGCCCGCGAGAAGCTGTCGATGCCCAAGCCGAAACCGGAGCTGAAGGAAGCGGCCGACGTGAAGGTGATGGCGGAGAAAAAGGCGGCCGACGAAAAGGCCAAGGCCGAGGCGGAAGCCGCCGCGTCCAAGGCGGCCGAGGAAGAAGCCAAGGCGGCTGCCGCAAAGGAGACACAAGCGGCCGAAGGCGAAGCTGCTGAAGCCGCCGCGGCGGAAGCCCCGGCCGAGCAGGCCGAGGCGGCGAACCCCGAAGAGAACATCCAGACGCCGGCCGAAGAGAATGTGCCGTCGGACGAGGCGGCCAAGCAGGATACGCCCGCCGAAGAAGCGGCGGAAGAAGAAGAGAAACAGGAATAGCAAGGAGCACGAATGCGGTTCGACGTGCTGACCCTGTTCCCGGAGATGTTTCCCGGCTATTTGGGTCAGAGCTTGTTGAAGTTGGCCATTGAAAAGGGTCTTGTGCAGGTCGAGTTGCACAATATCCGCGATTGGGCGACCGACAAGCACCACAGCGTCGACGACCGGCCGTTCGGCGGCGGACCTGGCATGGTCTTCAAGCCGGAACCGGTGGTCGAATGCGTCGAAGCAGTTCAACAACTCGGCGGGCGTCCCGGCAAGCTGGTCATGCTCACGCCGGGCGGACGCCGATTGGATCAGAGGGTGGTGGAAGAATTGGCGGCCCACGAGCGGCTGTTGCTGCTCTGCGGACGCTACGAGGGTTTTGATGAACGAGTGAGTACGCTGCTAGAGCCGGAGGAGATCTCCATCGGAGACTTCATCCTCAACGGCGGCGAAGTGGCGGCGATGGTGGTGATCGACACGTGTATCCGGATGATTCCGGGCGTACTGGGCAAGGAGCAAAGCCGCGAGTTCGACAGCTTCACGCAGTTCGGCGGGCTGCTGGAGTATCCGCAATACACGCGGCCCCGTGAATACCGCGGACTGGAAGTGCCCGAAATCCTACTCAGCGGAGACCACGAACAAATCGCCGCCTGGCGGCGGCAACAATCGATCGAACGAACCAGACAACGCCGAGCGGACCTGCTGCCGCCGGAAGATTGAGGACTTCAGATTTCAGATTTCAGATTTCAGATTTCAAAATTTGGTGTTTAATCTGAAATCCTAAGTCCTCAATCGCACAGCGCAATATCTACAACTCAACTAACAATTAAACGCAGAGGTATCCTATCATGTCGCAACAACTACTAGCCCTGGTCGAGAACACGTCGTTGAAGCCGGAGAAGCCGGAGTTCGAGGTCGGTGATACGGTCGACGTCCATACGCGAATTCTGGAAGGGGACAAGGAGCGCATCCAGATCTTCAATGGAGTGGTGATTGCCAAGAGCGGCTCCGGCACGCGAGAGATGTTCAAGGTCCGCCGCATCGTGCAGGGCGAAGGGGTCGAAAGAACGTTCCCGGTCCACTCGCCCCGGATCGCCGCGGTCGAGGTCGTCCGCAGCGGCGTGGTACGGCGTGCCAAGCTCTACTTCCTCCGCGACCGCGTCGGTAAGGCGGTGCGGCTGAAGGAGAGGCGTCGGGATAATACTGGGAAGGCGTAGGTGAGTGCAATCGCTTGGGATGCTCTGTTCGAGCACGGCACCAGAGAACGTCCGGCAACTGAATCGGATATCGAGTATCTCATTCACTCAACGCTCGCTCCGTTATCGGAGATCGAGATCGTAGAGCTACGGACTAACCAGAGAAATCCCTTTCCACGCTCCCACTCGCTCTATCATTCCTACGAGCCGTTTGACCCGTCCCGCTGGGAACTGCCCAAGAGGACTTTTCCAGCATCGTTTATTGATTTCCTGCGCTGGTCCAACGGAGGAAATTTTGTCAATGGGCACCGTGAGTTCGGCATGTTCGATCCACAGTCGATTCGAGAGTACCTACTTGCGTATAACATTCCGGAATACATGTCAGGGGCGATTCCTTTTGCGTTAGATGGTGGCGGCGGCTTCTTCCTGTTCGATATGCGACAAGACCTTCACGGCGGAGAATACCCAATAGCATTCTCTCACAGCGGAAACCTTGGCTGGGAGCATGACGAATACGCTATTATTGCCGCATCGTTTGCCGAAGCCTGCTCAGATCCAACAGATCCAAATAGTGCTTTGCTTCTTTAAGGTCTAGCCGAATCCTTCTAGCGTGCCATAATGATAGCTTAGGTCCAAGGCGGGATTTTCCACTACCCGAGCTACAGGGATCGTACTCAATGGCCAAGCATATCTTCGTGACCGGCGGCGTCGTTAGTTCCTTGGGCAAGGGGCTGACCAGTGCGTCGATCGGCATGCTGCTCGAGCATCGCGGGCTGCGGGTGCGGATGCAGAAGCTCGATCCCTACATCAACGTCGATCCCGGCACGATGAGCCCCTTCCAGCACGGCGAAGTCTACGTGCTCGACGACGGCAGCGAGACCGATCTCGATCTTGGCCACTACGAACGCTTCACCAATAGCCCGCTGACCCGCGACTCCAACTACACCACCGGGCAGATCTACCAAACGGTGATTAACAAGGAGCGCCGCGGCGAGTTTCTCGGCAAGACGGTGCAGGTGATTCCGCACATCACCAACGAGATCAAGAGCGTCATCCACAAGCTGGCCGACGACGACGTCGACGTGGTGATCACCGAGATCGGCGGCACGGTCGGCGACATCGAGAGCCAGCCCTTCCTGGAGGCAATTCGCCAATTCTCCCAGGACGTCGGCAAGGAAAACTGCCTGTACATCCACCTCACGCTCGTGCCGTATCTGAAGGCGGCCGGCGAACTGAAGACCAAGCCCACGCAGCACAGCGTGGGACAGCTTCGCGAGATCGGCATCCAGCCCGATATTCTTATCTGCCGCACGGAGCGGTCGCTCAGTCGCGAGGACCGCGAGAAGATCGCCCTGTTCTGCAACGTGCCGATCGAGGCGGTGATCGAGGAGAAGGACAAGGATTTTTCAATCTACGAGGTGCCGTTCAGCCTGGTCGACAACGAACTCGACCTGCTGATCTGTAAGCGGCTCGGTCTGCCGCCGGGCCAGTTGAACATCGACGACTGGCACGAGCTGATGCATCGGCTGAAAAACCCGGAGCACGAAATCAGCATCGCCGTGGTCGGCAAGTACGCCGAGCATCGCGACGCCTACAAGTCGATCTACGAGGCGCTCGATCACGCCGGCATCGCCAATCACGCCCAGGTGCGGATTCAGCCGATCCAGAGCGAGCAGATCGAACGCGAGGGGCCGCAGCGGCTGCTAAGCGGTTACGATGGCATCCTGGTGCCGGGCGGTTTTGGCGAGCGGGGGATCGAAGGCAAGGTGCAGGCGATCGAGTTCGCCCGCGAGCGGGGTGTGCCGTTTTTCGGCATTTGTCTCGGCATGCAATGTGCCGTGGTCGAGTTCGGCCGCCATGTGGTTGGCTTAGAGGACGCCCACTCCAGCGAATTCGCCAAGGACACGCCCCACCCGGTGATCTGCCTGCTCGACGAACAAAAGTCGATCACCGACAAGGGAGGCACCATGCGGCTGGGCGCCCAGGCCTGCTCGCTCGATCCGGAGAGCAAGGCCCACGACTGCTATGGCGACGATCTGATTCACGAGCGCCACCGGCACCGCTACGAGTTCAACAACGTCTACCGGCAGCAGTTCACGGCCCACGGCATGCGGTTCGCCGGTACCAGCCCCGACGGCGCGCTGGTTGAGATCGTCGAAATCGACGACCACCCGTGGTTCGTGGCGGTGCAGTTCCACCCCGAGTTCAAGTCCAAGCCAACCGCTGCCCAGCCGCTGTTCGCAGGCTTCGTGGCCGCAGCCATCGAGCGGCACAAGCTGCGGGCGGAGCGGTCCAGCGAGTTGGAACCTACATAAGTATATCTAAATCCTAATTTCTAAATCCTAAACAAATCCTAATTTCCGAAATTCAAAAATGGGGTTCCACGGATTTCGAACATTCGAGCTTTGAAATTGTTTAGGATTTAGAAAATTAGGATTTAGGATTTCTCGCCCCTGGTTACTTCCCGAAGCCTTGGCCAATCACATGAGCGACGACGAAAAGAAGATCATCATCGACGAGGACTGGAAGAGCCAGGTTCAGGCCGAGAAGGAAGCGGCCCAGGCGCGTCAGCCGGAGAAGCCGGCCGCCGAGGAACCGTCTGAGCCGGAAATGGACCTGCCGCCCGCCTCGCTGGCCACGCTGGTCAGCTCGCTCATGTCGCAGACGCTCTACGCCTTGGGACAACTGCCCGAACCAGACGGCCAATACCCCAAGCCGGAATTAAATCTGGCTCGGCACCTGATCGACACGCTCAGCGTGCTGGAAGAAAAGACCGCGGGCAATCTTTCGCCCGAAGAAAAGCAGATGCTCAGCGAAGTGCTGCACCAACTTCGGATGGGCTATGTGGCGGTGGAGCGGCGTGCATGATCCTTCGCCTTTCCCAAAAGCTCGACACCAGTATCCACGAGCAGCCGATGAAAGGGTCTCGCCTGTGCCCAGACACCGTAGCGCGGTAGAATGAAACAGCGGCCTGACTTGCACGAGGAGTCCCCATGACGAAAACGGTTCACGGCATTATCCGTGGCAAAACCATCGAACTTTCCGAAGATCTCGGTGTGGCCGAAGGTCAGGCGGTCGAGGTCCAGGTATCGGTTGTCGAACCGTCGAAGACTTGGGGCGAAGGAATCAAGCGGTCGGCAGGAGCATTGGCCGACGATTCTGAATGGGATCGGATCATGGAGGAGGTCCATCAAAGCCGTAACTTAGAGCGGCGACCTCAATTGGATGAGCAATGACGCATTTGTTGGACACGAACATTTGCTCTGCTCACATGCGGCGACCTGGCGGGTTGGCTCATCGCTTCTTCCAGCACACCGGTCAACTCGCCATCCCGACTGTCGTGCTGGCAGAACTCTACGCGGGCGCCTACAAGCATTCTCACGCTCCCAGGCTTCACGCACTCATCGCCGATCTAATTCAAGAGGTTACGGTGCTGGATTTTGATGCTGCCTGTTCCCAGCAGTATGGCAAGTTGTACGGTGCGTTGTCTCAGCACGGTCTTGTCGTGCCGGTTGCCGATCTGATGATTGCATCGGTCGCACTGGTTCACAACCTGACACTGGTAACCAACAACACGGCCGACTACCAGAATATCCCCGGTCTGCGATTGGAAGACTGGCTGGCCCCGTAGCAATGATCTGCCGTCGAATTCCTGTTCATAGCCAGCTAGCACCGATGGGTCGACAAGCTGTTGAGCGGTCTCTGCCAAGCAGTGGAAAAAAGATTGCATCGAGTAAGAGGGGACTATTTGGCGAGATATTCCCATAGCGCAGCTCCCTTCGGCCAAGTACCCGGTATGTACCGGATTGCCAATGGCTTTCGTGCCGCGCTGCCCGACGCAGGCAGGTGCGCTAACTTATGCGTTCGGCGAATGCTATGAAAGTATCCCCGAGTGGATTCGAACCACTAACCTTCGGCTTCGGAGGCACCCCAGGAAACACGCCAAAAAGCTCGAAAACCATTTGATTTCAGCATCCTAGCGAATTTGAACCCCTTTGCAAAGCCTCGCACTTTACTGCATTAAATCGCGGGTAAACGCGGTAGTCACGGACTCGATCCGGTAATTACCGGGTGCTCGTCGAGGCAGCCGAATAGCAACCACCGTGTATGAAGCGTCGTTCAAATACATGGGCTTTCGGGAGCGATGGCACCAAGCCGCTTGTTAAACTGACTTGGGCTTAATGAACTCAGGTCAACTCATCCGCAACTCTGACCGTCGATTGTGCGAACTGGGCAAAGAGAATCTGGTTGGGGTCGCGCCCAACAACTGCGGGGCAGGACGGATTGAAAGATCGCCGTCGGCAATTAAAAAACGCCCCCGGTCCAATCGCTCGAACCAGAGGCGTCGGCATTACAGCAAGTTGACAACCCGATCGGCCAGGCCCTTCTCGCCCAGCACAACGTTCAGCTTGCCCTGCTTGGCAATGCTCTCCAGGACTTCCAGTTCCCGCAGCCGCATCAAGGTCGGGTTGTCGGCCAGCAGCTTGGCCGTGTTGGCCTGGCTGCGCATGGCGGCCGTCTCCTCGCGCCGCGAAATCAGGTTTGCCTCGGCGGCCTTCTTGGCCTCCGTGACCCGGTTCATCAGATCCTTCATGTCGCCCGGCAGGATGACGTCGCGGACACCTACCGAAACAACCTCCAGACCCAGCTCGCCGGCCCGGGCGCGAAGCTGCTCATCGACCTCGCGAGCGATCGTGTCCTTGTCGGCCAAGAACGTATCGAGATCCCGAGCACCCACGACCGCCCGTAGAGCCAACTGCGCCTCGCGGTACAGCGCCTGCCGCACATCGTCAGACGCCGTCACAGCCTGCCGCGCGTCGACCACGCGGTAACCAACCAGGGCGTTCAGCCGCAACGTGACCTTGTCGGCGGTCATGATCTCCTGACCGCCCACGTCGATCATCGCTTCGCGCATATCGACCTCGACGACCTTGGCGTCGGCCGCACCGCGCCAGAAGGCGTACAGCCCCGGCGCCAGCGTCTCCACGTAGCGGCCGTCCTGGAACAGAACGCCGACGTGGTTCCGCTGGACCGCGCACACGTCGAGCAAGCGATCGGCCTGCGGGCTTCGGGTGATGACCTTCAGGTCGTCGTGCTCGAAGCGGACGGCCCGCGCGTCGACGACCTCGACCTTCACCTCGCGCTGGCCCGTCCAGTAGGCGGACAGGCCCGGCGGCAGGATATGGCTGAAGCGGCCGTCGATCCAGACCAACGCCCGCTCGTGATCCTTCAGGTCCACGACGGCGGCGCGGTCCGTCAGCGCACCCGACTTGACGATCATGTCGAGTTGGTCGTGGACCAGCCACGGAGTCCGCTGCGACACGACCTCAACGCGGACGCGCCACAGCGGATCGAACAGCCAGTGCGCGCCGGCGCCGAGCAAACCCTTAAACTCGCCATTACGGAAGTACAGGCCCATTTCGTAGCTGCGAATCTTTACGTGCTTGAAGAACAACATCGCTGTACCTCCTTTCCTTTGTGGCCGAGCAATAGCGATGCGGTCGGCTGGCCGCATGGCATATTAGGTGACTAGGACGCCTGGCGCTGGCGACTGGTTCGTTGCTAGTGTCTTGATTCCAAGAAAAAAGGCCCTCGGGAGGGCGGTGCGTTCGCCGATCACACGTGGAGTGCGGAGTGCGGCTTGAGCAATGACGTCTCACTGGCGTCGGGCGGTTTCTTCCCGCCGCGCCGTCACCGGGATGTCCGATGACGTTGCGACAGGCGTCGGCCGCCGTCGACCAATGAGTTGTTAGGGCGGTATCCACGCACTACAGGGCACTCGTCGGTGCTGCCGCCATCAGAGCGATGGCTCGCCAAAGGCGAACGGTACGCATCCAACGGCGGCGGATCAAACAAACGTCCGCCTCCCTCGGGCTTCGTCGTGACGCTTTCGCGTCGGTGACCAACCGGCCTTGCGGTGTTGGTACGGGAGTCGAACCCGTGACTGCCAGATCCCAAGTCTGGTGCTCATTCCCCTGAGCTAACCGTCACTGACACCGTCCGTTTAGAACCCATTTCACGGAACATACGCTAGGAAACCCAGACGGGACCTGCGCACGCCGCTGGACGCACAGCATCAACGAACCTCGCTTAAAAAAGACGCCGGTGGGAGTCGAACCCACTTCGACCGGACCAACCTGCGGTCGGTGCCCGCAGCCGGTTGCCGTGCCGTCTGGCTCCAGCGTCAGGTAAGTGTCCACGCCAGGAGTCGAACCTGGTCCTCGACCTTCGCAGGGTCGCGTGCTTGCTCCGTCACACTCCACGGACGGATCAGGCTTGAGACCTGAGGCTGTAGGCTTGAGAACGAAAAGATGTCCCTCACGCCTCATGCCTTCGGCCTCCGGCCTCTCCAAAGCACCCCGCCAGGGAGTCGAACCCCGTCTTGCGGTTCCGAAGACCGCCGTGCGTCCATCACACTCGCAAGGCTTAGTAGGCTTGAGGCTTGAGACCGGAGGCTTGAGGGTTGGCACTCAATGCCTCAAGTCTCACGCCTCAAGCCTCTTTCAAGCACGAGTGCGAGGAGTCGAACCCCGTGCGCCAGTTTTGGAGGCTGGCTGCTCTCCCAGGAGCACGCTCGTGTAATGGTCGCCGGCCCGAGGACCGGCGACCTACAAACTCATCTACTTCTCCAGCGCCGTGTTCCAGTACACCTCGCTGAGGAACTTCGACCAGCTTTCAATCCGCACGTTATGCGAAGCGTAAAGCGGCTTCCACATCGGCCGAACGGGCTCCCGGTGGAGCTTCATGCCGGCTTGCTGCGGCGTGCGGTCGGCCTTGCGGTGATTGCAGTCCATGCAGGCCAACACGCAGTTGTCCCACGCCGACTCGCCCCCTTGGGCACGCGGCACGACGTGGTCGATCGTCAGTTCCTCAGTCCCCGGCTGCTCGCCGCAATACTGGCAGACGTACTTGTCGCGCTTGAAAATGTTCCGCCGGCTGAACGAGACGGCCGCGGTAGGCAGCCGGTCATACTCAGTCAGCGTCACGACTTCAGGGACGCGCACGCGGAACCGAATCGCCTGGACGAACCGGTCGCCGTCGGCCGGCCGCAGTTTCGACCAGTCGTTCCAGTCGAACGTCTGGTAGTCGGTCGGATCAATAACCCGCGCCAACTCGTTCCACAGCAGCACCAATGCCCGCGCCACCGTGGCGACGTTCACCGGTTGCCAGTTGCGGTTCAGAACCAGCGTTGGTCGTTGGAGGATGTTTGCTGTCATGCTCTTCACCTGTTTCCCATTTTTTTAGCTATCAAAGGGTGACCGACGGGAATCGAACCCATACCTCCTGCTTCACAGGCAGGCGTGCAGAAACCGCTACACTACGGCCACCATAAGGATTGCGGATTTCAGATGTTGGATTTCGGATTGAGTTGGTGAATCTTGAAGCGCACTGATTGACTGTCAGGTCACTTTGCCGCAATCTCGGGTTCGCGTTGACTTGACGTTTTCGCTTCCGTACCTCGTTTCTCGTCGCAGCAGGGCGGGAGCACAAACACGGTTAGAAGCCCGGCATGATGTCCGTTTCACTTCTGAGCCGTAAGCGGAAGGCATGCGATTTGAACCCACATGACCCGTAGGTCGCACGGTTTAGCAAACCGGCCCGGCGAGCCGTATCCGGCTACTTTCCGTAAAGTTGTTCGATTTCTTCCTTCATGTTCAAGTCAGCAAGTAGATCGCTGCGGCGGGGCCGCTTCAACAGTTTGTCACGGTGACAAAGGTAACAACGTGCGCGACCGCATCCGCCGGCCTTGCGCTTGCGAAACCTCCCGATCTGTCGATCGCAGACACAATCGACGGGCTTCTCAGGCCAACCGTGGACGAGCGCCAGGTGTTCCTGTTGCCGTCGGTATGCCAGTTGGATTTCACGACGCGACCGTTGCATTGTTCTCTCCCGTAGTGGACCCACCGGGAATCGAACCCGGATTACCAGCCTGCCGAGTTGGTGTCTTCCCGTTGGACCATCAGCCCGTCAGTGGAGCGCCGGGGAGTCGAACCCCGATTTCCTGGTTGCAAGCCAGGCGTCTTCCCGTTGGACCAGCGTCCCGTAGTAGGTGTGAGGTTTGAGGGGTGAGAGCCTGTGAATTTTTTGGTTCGACAATAATCAGGTAGATCAGTACAACAGTGGCATGTCGGATTCGTATCTATTCAACTCGTGTTCTTCAGGACGGCAGGGAGTGTTTTTCTCGCTGCCGGCGAGGGAAGCCATGCCAG
>JBGTJT010000486.1:0-6298 GCA_041744995.1 Pirellulales bacterium
AACTTGGGATTCACCGCGGCAAACTGGTTGCTCGGCAGCGTCCATGGGGTGGTTGTCCAGACCAGCAAACTGGTGTCGGTTGGCTCGCCGGCGTCGTCGAGCAGCGGGAATTTCACATAGACGCTGGGGTCGGCCACTTCGCGATACCCCTGGCCGACCTCGCCGGCCGACAGCGCCGTGCCGCCTTGCGCCCACCACCAGACGATTTTGTGTCCCTGGTAGAGCAGCCCGCGATCGAACAGGTTCTTCAGGCACCACCAGACGCTCTCGACGTAGCTCTGATGATAGGTGACGTACGCCTGTTCGAGATCGACCCAGAACCCGAGCCGTTCCGTGAGCGTCTCCCATTCTTGCATGTACCGCCAGACGCTCTTCTGGCAGCGGTGGATGAACGGCTCGACGCCGAATTCCTCGATTTGCTCCTTGGAATGGATGCCCAGTTCCTTGCAAACCTCCACCTCGACCGGCAGGCCGTGGGTGTCCCAGCCGGCCTTGCGCTCGCAGCGGTAGCCCCGCATGGTCTTGTAGCGCGGGAACAGATCCTTGATCGCCCGGGTGAGGCAATGCCCCGGATGCGGCATGCCGTTGGCCGTGGGCGGACCTTCGAAGAACACAAAACTCTCGGCCCCGTCCCGCTGCCGCAACGACTTATGATAGATATCCCGCTCTTTCCACAGCTTGCCCACCTGGGCTTCCAGTTGCGGAAAGTCGACGGGGCCGTCAAGCGGTTGGAACATTGTGTGAGGTTTGAGGGGTGAGGGGTCAGGTTTCAGGTTTCAGGTTTCAGGTTTCAGGATTGAGCCGCGGAGCGACGACAGCACGTAGCCTGGGACGTGAGTCCCAGGAATCGCGTCGCACCCATGTACATGAGTCCCGGAGGGACGACATAGTTCGCGACCCAATCGAGAAACCTAAACCGCGAGTAGACCACGAATGGGCGGTTATTTCAATCGGCGACGAAGTGTCGATCCAGACAACATCAGCCCCTCTCGCGCTAGCGACCGGTTCGGTGCGCCCACGGGTATGGATGGCCGAAAACACCTAGCCGCGCCAACCGTGTGCTAGGGCACTGCGGCTGATGTTGAAATGGTAGAGCAACAAGCACCGCCGCCAGCTCCAGCCTCACGCCTCCAGCCTCACGCCTCAAGCCTCTCCAACACCCCCAGCACAATCTTCCTCAGCTTCGGCTCGGCGGTGGCAGCGATGGCGAGAATTTCCTCGATGTTCACCGGTTTCAGCGCATCCGGCAGGCAGACGTCGGTCACCACGCTCAGGCCCAATACCCGCATGCCGGAGTGGACCGCGACTAGCACTTCCGGCACGGTCGACATGCCGACCACGTCGGCGCCGATCATCCGCAGAAAGCGATACTCGGCACGGGTTTCCAGATTCGGGCCGGTTACCGCGACGTAGACGCCCTTGTGGGCGACAAAGTCTTCGCGCCGCGCGATCGCCAATGCCTGCTCGATCAACTCGGGATCGTACGGCTGGCACATGTCGGGGAACCGCGGGCCGAGCGCGTCGTCGTTGACGCCGATCAGCGGGTTGCCGAGCATCAGGTTGATGTGGTCCTCCATTACCATGATGTCGCCGCCGGCGTACTGCGGATTCATGCCGCCGCAGGCATTGGAGACAATCAACGTGTCGGCCCCCAGCGCCTTCATCACGCGGACCGGAAAGGTCAACTGCTGGTGCGTATAGCCTTCGTAGGCATGGAAGCGTCCTTCCATCACCACGACCGGCACGCCGGCGATTGTGCCGCAGACAAGTTGGCCGGCATGACTGGCGGCGGTACTCTTGGGTAAGTGGGGAATCGATTGGTAGTCAAACGAAGCGATCTCTTCGATCTCTCGCGCGACCGATCCCAGCCCGGTGCCCAATATCACGCCGACCTTCGGCCGTCCGTCGAACCGTTTGCGGATTTCGGCGACCGCATCGTCAATTTGTTGGCGAATATGGAGCATGAGGACAACCGATCAGTCTTCGACAACCTCGTCGGGTTCGGTGTCTTCGGACTCTTCTTCATCGTCGTCGAACTCGCCTTCAAACTCGTCGTCCTCTAGTTCCTCTTCCTCGTCGTCGTCAATGATTTCTTCTTCGTAGTCGGACTCGTAGCCGTCGTCGTCTTCTTCCTCGAAGTCGTCGTCGAAGTCGTCGTCGAAGTCGTCCTCGTCGAACTCCTCCAACGGATCAGCTTCCTCCGCTCGCACGCGCTGCTCACAAGGGGCGGCTTCGACTGGCGGAACCGTGGCGGTCCAGGAAGTTAGGGTCGATTCGTCTTGGTTGTCTACTAGCATGGTCGTTATGGCGCTCCGCACGATGAATGCCGCTAGTCCGCCTCGTCGGCCCCTGCCGGCGATCTGCGGAACTGCGTGAGCGGCAAATGTGCAAACCTCCTAGTTTCAATACCCGACAATGCTTGTCAAGCAATCGCGGGACAGATTCATTGGTTTTCAGTTGTTCGAACCCATCCGGTATCGCCCCCGACTCCCTCTTTTGCTTTGGCCCAACGGCTTCTCGCGTCCTCGGTTCGCATGGATTGGCCGGCCGTTTGGCTTGGCTCATCTAGCCGTGATATGCTTGCTTTCGCGGCTGCAAACGAGGTCTCGGCAGGGTCTCAAGCGTCAAGTCCCACGCGATCCGCACAGTTTGCCATCCAGTCGGTGGATTGTTCCGGTCACGCCGGCGGTGAGGCTCCATTTTGTGCCCGTCGCAGGTCGATTGCTTGAGTATACCCCACTTTTCCCTGCAGACATCCTGCCGGTTTTCAACCGATGAACCTGACAACCCGCCCCAACGCGCGCCGAGTGTCCGACTTGGGGGCGCCTGAAGTCCGTTCCGAGCGCCCACTCGGCGATTGGACGTTGGGACCGTTGGTGGCGACTAGCTCGCTTTCAAGCATCCACTTGGCCCGACCGGCCGATCAGCCGGCGGATGACTATGCCTACGCCGTCAAACTGCTCGATCCGCGATGGCAACAGAGCGAGCGGGCATTGGCGATGTTCGCGGCCGAAGCGCACGTGGGACGTACTGTCGCGCACCCCAATTTGGTGGCGGTGCTACTGGCGCGCCCGTCCGGCTCGCCGCCCTATTTGGTCATGCCACGCTATCGCGGTAGAACGCTGGCCGCCATCGCCCGCAGTGGAGGACGCTTGCCGCTGCCTGCCGCGGTCTGGACGCTCCGGCAAACGGCCGAAGCCCTGCTGGCGTTGCACCAAGCGGGGTGGCTGCATGGCGACGTCAAGCCGCACAACATAGTGCTGGACGAGCAAGGCCATGCCACGCTGCTCGATCTCGGCTTTGTTCAACGCCTCAACGAACCGGCAGGCGTCGCCGATCGACCTCTGCTGGGAACGTTGCGCTATCTCCCTCCGGAGATGATTCGCTCCTCGGTTCGGGCGGATCAGCGCAGCGACATCTATAGCCTGGGAGTCGTCGCCTACGAACTGATCGCTGGGCGGCCTCCATTCGAGGGGCAGTCGGCGGCCGAGTTGGCCGAGCAGCATTGCTACGCACGGCCCCCTGCAATCCGTAAGTTCGCCCCCTCGACGCCGGACGTGCTGGTGCGGCTCGTCGAAGCCATGTTGGCCAAACAGGGTTTCCGACGGCCCGATTCAATGCAGACGGTCGTCGATACCCTCGTGCGGCAGGAGATTGAGATGCTGGGCGAAGATATGCTAGTTGCTTGAATCGACGGACGACTGCACATACGAACGGCCTTGCTTGAACGCCTCCAGGCGTTGTTCAAACTCCTCCGGAAGCTGATCCTCCGCGAGGCGGTTGGCCTGCTGCTGCGTTTCAACCGCCTTGTCGAAATCTCCCTGCTCGGCATAGGCGGCGGCCAAGGTGCTAAGAAACAGCGGTTGTTGGTAATTGGTCAGCTCGCAGGCGGCCAATGCTCGCGCGACGGCCGTGCTGCTATCGCGCACCGCCTCGTCGGGGCAGGTGGCGGCCAGCCAGGCCAGGTTGTTTGCGGCGAGGGCGTACTTCGGATCGAGTTCGGTCGCGCGGCGGTAATCGCTCATCGCCTGCTCGTAGTTGCCTCGCATTTCGTGGGCGTGGCCGCGATTGTTGTAGGCGGCGGTATTCTTTTCGTCGAGCTCGATCGCTCGATCAAGGTCGGCAATGGCGGCGTCGTAGTCGCCGAGATTCACATAGACGTTGGCGCGATTGTTGAGCGCCTTCACGTTGTCTGCGTCAATCTCCAATGCCGCCGAGAATTCCACGGCGGCCTCCTCAGGTTTGCCCTGCTCATAATACGCAAAGCCTCGCGCCAGCCGATAGGAAGCATCGCGGGGATACCGTCGAATTAATTGAGAAAGGTCGTTCACGGCGGAGGCCACGTCGCCCTGCTCATGGGCGACCAGCGCTCGGGCGTAGACCCACCGCCGATCGCCGCGACTGCGGCGGGCGAGCGCATCGAACCGCGCATGGGCCGCGGAGAGGGGAACGACATTCTCGCGATGGATCCATCCGGCCTGTCCGGCGTTGACCCACAGCCAGTTGCCGTCGATCGCCGAGACCGTGAGCACATAGCCGGGGACGACGCTGGCCGTATTCCCTTCCGGCACGCGGAGCGCCACGTCACGGACGGCGACCACCCGATCGCCCACCTTATGTTCCTGGGCTTGCAAGGCGGCGGCGAACTGGAACGTGGCGAGGCAGGCCAGAGCGACCATCGGCAGGCGGGCGGATGCGGAGCGTGAACGAGTCATGAGAGGCGCCTTTCGTGCAAAGAGGAGTCGTGCGGTACGAGAACTCCATGCTAATCGCTTGGCCCTCGTGGTTCAAATATGCCGTGCCGGGCGTGCCGCTCACCCCTGCTGAACGCATGGCACAATCCCGTGGGTTACAATAGATTGGAAAAGTCGGCGGGCGGTTGGCGAGTTTGCCAAAACGCTTAGAATATCGAACTCCGCGTCGTCGTGAGAGCCGATTGCGGGTCGCGACCGGGCACAATCCAGGCAGTGATAGGAGCGGAATAACGTTGGCCGAACAGCTACCAAACATCCTGGCGGTCGTAGTACCGTTAGCCTGCATCGTGGCAATCCTGCTCTGGGCCGCCCAAGAGTTGAGGAAATCTCCCTATAACTTGCCCCAAGGGATGCTGTACTTTTTTAACTTGCTGCTGTGCCGCATCCTGTGGCGGCTGCAAATACATGGCCGCATCGATATCCCCCGCGACCAGGGAGCGATCCTGGCGTGCAATCATCGCGGATCGCACGACCCGGTTTTCACGCAATTGGCCTCCGACCGAGTTGTGAGTTGGTTTGTCGCCCGTGAATATTGCGAAATGCCGGGCGTGGGCCACCTGCTGGCCATTGCGAATACGATTCCAGCCAATCGGGGCGGGATCGACATCAAGGCGTTGCGGATGGCGATGCGCGTGACCGCAAAAGGCGGATTCGTCGGCATGGTTCCCGAGGGACGGATCAACGCAACCGACCAATTGCTGCTGCCCGGCCGACCCGGCGTGGCGATGGTGGCGCTGAATTCTCGCGTGCGGGTGATACCCTGCTTTCTTGCAGACGTCCCTTACGACGGCACGTTTTGGGGGTGCATCTTCATGCCGGCGAAGGTGCATTTGACAGTCGGCCAGCCGCTCGACTTTTCCGCGTACTACGGGCGTGCCAAGGAACGCGAGGTTCTGGTCGAAGTAACGACCACCATCATGAAGAAGATCGCGGAACTGGGAGGCTATCCCGACTTTCAGCCGGTGATGGCCGGGCGCGACTGGAAATCCGCCGCCGCGGCCAAGGCGGCTGCTCAAAATGAGGCCGCCTTGGCAAGCAGGGCGTAGACGTCGCAAGCCATTTGTTTCAGCCGCTGCTCGACCAGCATGGTCGATTCGTCCACGGCCAGGGCCGTGGCGATTGGATGCCTCTGTTCGATTCGCTCACCTGGGTGGGGAAGATCGGCGAAGCGACTGTTGATTGACTGCCTGGCTAGCTCCCGCGCCAGGGCGTCGTCCACGACGAATCGGTGCGGAGCAAACAAAATGGCCTTGCCGGCGGCCGGAACAGGATGTTTCGCTGCGAGGCGGTCTTTGGGCGGCGGCAAGCCCGGCTGACAGGCGGCCAGATGCCTGGCCATCAGGCTCTCCGGCCGCAGCATTTCGAGCACGTCTACCGACGCGGTGAAGCGTGGATTGACCTCGACGGTGACGAAGTCGCGTTCCGATACGACGCCGTCGACGCCGAACAATCCTCGCAAATGAAAGGCCGCGGCCAGCGTCTCGCCGACGGCCCGGATCTGTTCGAGGATGGCCGGCTCGCTCGGTCCCGGCGCCAGATTGCCG